>JAZSRG010000114.1:0-12303 GCA_045538365.1 Clostridia bacterium | reverse complement strand
GGTGTGACCGAAGAAGAACGAGCCTTTTGATGCTGTAAAAATGGACGAAGTGCTGTATGCGTTACCAATACTAAATCCCATATTATTCCACGTCGGAACGTTAGAGATATCAGCGGATAAAATAACGCCTTCCATAGTAATCGTGCCACCAGCGGGAAGAACTACCGCGGTTTTGTTTGCGATAGCGCTTTGTCCGTTAGCATTACCAATTTCGCCGTATTGTACGTCCGTTTTAGAGATTATTTCTTTGTCGCCGATTTTGAAAGTTTCTTCAACTTCTGCTAGGTCGCCACCGTTTAAGGTGTAACTCGTGCCACCTGCAGTAAGTTTAACTTTAGCCGTAATTTTGTAAGTACGGTAGGTGTGAATACCAAAATAAACTGAGCCGGACGGAGCGTCGGTCGTGGAAAGACCGGAAACGCTTGCGATAAGTTCGTAATCGTCTTCACTACCCGTGTTTTTAGAGTAAATCTTCCAATAACCGTCTTGCGTACCGCTCGTTGCGGGTTTGTATTCAACTTTTAAAGTTTTGCCTGCAACTACTGCAGTGTCGTGCGGGAACGCGCCTGTAAAGGTCATACCCATCGGGGTATCTCCGCTTGCAACACCGCTGTTTTTCTTTGAATAAAGTCTAACCGTCGTGTCCCCCGTTCCGCCGTAAATCCATGAACCTGCGTTACCTGCCGCGTACATTTGACCAACTGCAGCGGTGTCGGACACGGCAAAACCGAAGTTCGGATAACTCATAAAAGAATTATCAACTTCTTGAACTTCCATAGTCATAGTAACTACTTCGCCTTGGGTTGCAGTGATATTTGCGTATCTGTTTACCGCTTCGTTTTTACCTGCGATACCTACGAAAGAAATTTCGCTAACCGCTTCAACCAAAGGAATATCAGACGGGTCGATTATAATAGTATCGTCGCCGCCTTCTCCGCCTTCGTTTCCTTCAAGGAAGGTTTCCACCGTTCCTCTGTCCGCTGAATAAACGCTCAAAGGAATTTCCGTGTTTGAAATAGTGGTGGTAACTGATAAATCCGCTACCGTCATAGAGAAAGCGAATTGAGTACAAAGACCAAAGTAAACGTTACCGTAAGGCATATCCGTTTCGGATAAGTTATTTACGGTAAATAACTGTTCGTAGTCCCCTTCGTCACCAATTCTTGAATAAAGTTTCCAATATCCGTCGTTTGCAGTCGTGCTTGACGCGGACTTATACTCAACTTTTACCCAGTTACCTGCGGCAAGCAAGGTGGACCAGTTCCAACTACCCGTTGAAGTTACGGGAGCATACTGTGCTCCAACACCTTCATAAGAGTTGAAGTCAACCCCTGATTTACCAAGATATACGCCGAGTTCTCTTTTTTGAGCGTAAAGGAAAGAACCTTTTGAGCCGTAGTGATAGTGATCTCCCGCCGCAGCGTTATCACTTACTGCAAAACCGAAGTTCGTAAACATACCTTCGTCTTCCGTCCCCGTCACTTCAGAAACGTAAAACTCCATATTTATGCCTTCGCCTGCTTGCAAGGTTACGGCGTTATTAAAGTTAATGAACGATGCCGAAGTCAAAGAAGTAAATTTCGTCATTGTTCTCGGTGCGTCCGCGCTTGCTACGAGCCCTACGCTTAAAGACACACATATTGCTATAAGTAATATACTAATGAGAAGTTTTCTTGTCTTTTTCATATTCTACTCCCCCTTATTTCATAATGGATGCTACTGCGCGAACGCCAATGTAAGGCGTATTTACCATGTAGCCGAAACCGTTAGAATTAATTTCACCACTAAAGTCAACGTAAGACGCGTAGTTTGCAACCGTTCCGTTATCGCACAACCAGTACATACCTTTGCCCTCGTGACCTGCAAGGTCTTCGGTGTAAATTCCGCTTGCAGTGGCAAAAGGTGAAGTCAAAGCCGTTTTGTCTGCCAAATCTTCAACTACCGCAAGATTGGGAAGATCAAATACGGGAACTTTTTCTTCTTGAATTTCACTCAATACGAGAGTACGCAAAGATTCAAGATAAGTCTTAACGGTAGATTCAGCATAAGTAACGTTTTCATATACGTCGTTATATACGCTTGCCCCTATTATATCTTGAGTGATAATAACGATTTCCGTTGCGCTCTCAGCCACGATATCCCACTTTAAGTCAACTAACTCAAAGTAATAGGTTTCGCCTTTAGTGTATGCGTAGTCAGATGCGTAAGGATTAGCCACAACTTTAGCGTAAGTTGCGCCACCGTAACTAATTACTCCGTCCGCATTAGTTTCTGCGGTTTTAAGTGCGGAAATAAGAGTATCGTCCGTAACGAGCGCGCCGGGTACTTTACCCATAGTAATCACGTCGCCTACGCGAGTGTAATAATCGTCCGCACCGCCAACGGTGAAAGGTACTTCGTTTCCGAACACTCTTTGGCTACCGCTACCAACGTACGCGCGCACGGTGTAAGAGCCTTCGGGTACGTTATAGAGCGCAATACCGAATTTTCCCTCCGCGCCAATAGATTTTCCTTCAAAAAGTCTTTGCGCGCCGGTTTTATCTTCAACCAAAACCCCATAACCGTTACTGCTGTCCGACACTTGAGCAAAAATAATGTGCGCCAAGCCGTCGTGAGTTGCAGTAGTGTATTCTCCAACGTAAAGTTCGTCGAAAGTAGTTACCGTGGTTTCCGCGCTAACCACACTGATTCCGCCTGCGCATATAACGAAAGCCAAAATCATAAGTGAAACTATGAACTTTTTCATAAAGTTTCCTCCTTTTTTGATACAAAATTGCTCTTTTTTGAAATAGAACACTTTCGCATACTAATTTACATTATAACAATACCATTTTTAATCTTGAATAAAAACCGTATTTTAGCATAAAAATATAAATATCCTGCATATTTTACCATTGGCGCAACAAAAATATCAAAATCTTGCCAAAAATTGTTGTCAAACGTGCCGTTTTTTAAAATGACGAAATTTGTTTAAAAAAAGCGTTGTTTTACAAATTTTTTTGTGATATTATGCAAACAGGGAGAGAAAAAATTCGACATTAGGAGAAAAAAATGCATCCAAACGATAATTTAGCCAAATATTTTCAAAACACGAGCGGTCCAAGAGCAAAATATATTATATGGTCGGAAGTTGCGTCAGAATCAAATATGCTCTCCACCCACCGCTTGACCGAACTTATATTTATTGCCGAAGGGAACGGCGTTCTTTTGATAGAAGACAAGAAAATTCCTTTGCAAAAAGGTGACTTTTATATCATAAACCCCGGCGTTTTGCACGGAGAAGGTGTAAAAAATCCCGATTTCCACCAATCAATGCAGTTTTATATCATAGGAGTGGAAAATATTTTCTTCGCGGAAAATAAAACCCCTTTATCTACCCCCAATAACGTGCTTGACTCAAGATTTCCTTTTATATATAAAGAATTAGCGAAAGAAGCCAAAGAAGGCTCTCCCTTTTCAGAGAAAGCCGTTCAACTTTTGTTTAAACTCCTTTTGACGGATATAAATAAACTTTTAAACACCCAGTCCGTCGAGCCAAAGTATAATACCCTTAACCAATTAGTTAATAGCGTACAAAAATATATCGACGAACATTTTAATGAAAACCTAACTTTAAGCGGTATATCTAAACTCTTTTTCTGTAACGAATCAACCTTGTCGCATAACTTTAGAAAACACCTAAATTGCTCCATTATGGAATACATTATGCAACAAAGACTAAATTGCTCTAAAATGTGGTTAGAAATTTCCAATAAAAGCATAGCGGACATAGCAAGCATAGCAGGTTTCTCCACCACGAGTTACTTCTGCGAATACTTTAGAAAACAAGTGGGCGAAACCCCCTTGCAATACCGCAAAAACTACCACATCCGCCTAAACGCCCTCCGCGAAACCGACGAAAACGACTACTAAACAAAAAAGCACGCAACCGCGTGCTTTTTTTATGATAAGGAGAAAATTTTAATTTTCACCACTCTCAATGTAGGGACAGGCGTCCCCGACTGTCCGTTTTTTAATTTTCACCGCAACTCGCGGAGCGAATATAACTGCGAAGCAATATCACTTGCGCGGAGCGCAAATATCACTCGCGGAGCGAATATAACTAAAAAAGCAACCTTTCGGTTGCTTTTTTATTAGTTCTTTATATTTATATTTAGATATAAGTCCATATCAAATAAGTTCCAAGGCGTTTCGTCTGGTGGAAATACTCTAAATACGAGTTTTTCGCGGGTTACGGGGTGCAGGAATTTAAGTTCCGCCGCCCACAATGCCAAATTATGACCTTTAGCAAGTTTGTTTCCGCCGTATCTTGCGTCCCCGAATATAGGATTACCCATTTCGCTCATTTGCACCCTTGCTTGGTGTCCGCGACCTGTGATAAGCGCAATATCCACGAGCGTTACACCGTGGCTTTCCGCGAGCACTCTATAGTCAAGTTCCGCTCTTTTTGCCCCTTCCGTTGCGCTCGGTACACAAATTACTGTGTTGGACGCGGGGTTTTTCATAAGGTAGTTTACAAGTTTTTGTCTTTTTTGTTTAACTTCTCCGCAAACTACTGCAAAATAGCGTTTTTCAAACTCTCCTTCCTTCATACACTCTTGAAGTCTTGCAGCGGCTTTTGACGTTCTTGCAAAAACCATTACGCCACCCGTCGGTCTGTCCAATCTATGAACGAGTCCAAGGTACGCGTCGCCCGGTTTATTGTATTTTTCTTTGATATACTCTTTTAAGATATTAAGCAAATCTTTATCCCCGCTACTGTCTTCTTGAACGGGAACGTTTTGGGGTTTTACAACGACCAAAAGGTGATTGTCTTCATATAAAACGGTGATATCGTCTTTAGTCATATTATTCTCCTATAAACCAAGCAGATGCGCCACAAGGCAATCTTACTCCATTTTCCAAAGTTTCCAAACCTATTTCGTCCGCTTCAAACGAGCCTTTTTTGTCTTTTAAACAAAGTCTTAAAACGTTTTCCATAACGGTTGGTTGAAGTCCCGTCGTGTAAGAGTTAAGTAGCACGAATAAAGGTTTGTCCACCAAAAGACGAGAGATTAGCGCCACAAGGTCATAAACGCTGTCTTCTATCTTCCACTTTTCGCCCTTTGGACCGCGACCAAAACTCGGTGGGTCTAAAATAACCGCGTCATAGAAGTGACCGCGTCTAATTTCCCTTTCGCAAAACTTTACACAGTCGTCCACAATGTAACGAACGTCCGCGTCTTTTAGCCCCGACAAAGCCATATTGCGTTTTGCTCTGTCCACCATAGCGGTTGCCGCGTCAACGTGGCAAACGTGCGCCCCTGCTTTACAGCAAGCAACGGTTGCCCCACCAGTGTAGGCAAATAAGTTTAAAACTTTGATAGGTCTCCCTGCGTTTTTAATAAGTTCTTGCATTTTGCGCCAATTTACGGCTTGTTCGGGAAAAAGTCCCGTGTGCTTAAAGCCCATAAGTTTTAAGCAAAAGGTCATACCGTCGTAACTTACCGTAAATTCGTCGGGCACGGGCTTGAGCATATTCCAAGCGCCACCGCCTTCACGACTGCGTTCGTATATGCCCGATAGTCCTTTTTCTGCCTTTAAATTTTTTTGCGCACGCCAAATTACTTGTGGGTCCGGTCTTAAAAGTGTGTAATTACCCCACCTTTCAAGTTTCATACCGTCGCCAGTTGCAATTACGACGTAATCTTTCCAACCTTGCGCTACTTTCATATTTTTTCTACGGATAAGGTAATCTTTTCTCCGTTAATATCCCACTCTTTGGTGTAACCTGCAACGGTTTCCGTGATACTGTCTGCTAAAACGTCGCTTGCAATCTCGCAACTGAAAGTATCTGCCAAAACGGTCTTAACTTTGCCACTTGAAGTATATCCTACTTTAATATGGTCAGTTACGTTAAATCCTGCTTCTTTTCTCATAGTTTGAAGTTTGGATACGAGTTCACGAGCAATACCTTCGCCAATGAGTTCGTCGGTCAAGTTAGTGTCAAGGATAACGGTAATTCCGTTTTCGCTTTCTGCAACGTAACCGCTCTTGTTTTCAGTTGAAATCAACAAATCTTCTTTGCTAAACTCAACGGGAGTGCCTTTAATTTCCGTTTTGTAGGTTTCTCCACTCTCTACGCACTTAACGATAGCCGTTGCATCACAGTTTGCAAAAAATTCTCTGATTCCACCAAGCAAAGCGCCGTACTTTGGTCCAAGCGTTTTGAGTTGGGGTTTTAAGGAGTAACCTACGAATTTAGAGTCGTCCGTTACTCTTTCCATCTCTTTTACGTTCAATTCGTCGGCAAGAAGAGCCAAAAGTTCTTCGCTAATATCCGTTTCGCCATCCGCTCTAACGAACATTTTGCCTAAAGGTTGTCTATTTTTAATATTTGCCTTATTTCTGCAAGCACGACCGAGAGCAACGAGTTTTAAAAGATATTTCATACCGCTGTCCAAGTTCTCGTCAATCAAACTCTCGTCCGCTACGGGATAGTCGCACAAGTGAACGCTTTCGGGAGCAGATTTATCTACGTTTCTTACAAGATTTTGATAAATGCTTTCCGCCATAAACGGAGTATAAGGCGCGATAAGTTTAGAGAGCGTTACGAGTACGGTATATAAAGTGGTGTACGCTGCAATCTTGTCTTCCGTCATCTCCGAACCCCAATATCTTTCACGGCCACGGCGAATATACCAGTTACTTAAGTCGTCCACGAACTCTTGAATTTTACGGCTACTGTCCGTAATCTTATAGTCGTCCAAGCACTCGTCAACGTATTTAATAAGGCTATTCAAAGATGAAAGTATCCATTTGTCCATAATTGTGAGTTTAACGTCGTGGTCTTTATAGTCCATCGGGTTAAACTTATCAATATCAGCGTAAAGGGTAAAGAACGCATAGGTATTCCAAAGCGTACCCATAAATTTACGTTGGCTTTCGGACACGGCTTCAGCGTAGAAGTTTGAAGGAAGCCAAGGGTTAGATACGGTGTAGAAATACCAACGAACGGCGTCAGAGCCTTGTTTATCAAGTACGGTCCAAGGATCTACTACGTTACCTTTATGTTTACTCATTTTTTGTCCGTCTTTGTCGTTAACGTGACCTAAAACGATACAGTTTTTAAAGGGCGCTTTATCAAAAAGCAATGTTGATATTGCAAGCAAGGTGTAGAACCAACCACGAGTTTGGTCAACTGCTTCGGATATAAAGTCGGCAGGGAAATATCTGTCGAACTTTTCTTTGTTCTCAAACGGATAGTGCCATTGAGCAAAAGGCATAGAGCCGGAGTCGTACCAACAGTCGATAACTTCGTTTACTCTCTTGAACGTACCACCACACTCACAATCAAAGGTTACGTTGTCAATGTACGGGCGGTGAAGTTCGATATCTCCGTCAATTGCTTTAAGGTCGCGAAGTTCTTGTTTTGAGCCTATAACGTGACGTTTTCCGCACTTGTCGCATATCCAAATAGGAAGCGGAGTTCCCCAATATCTTTCACGGGAAACACCCCAGTCGATAACGTTCTCGAGGAAGTTACCCATTCTGCCCGTACCAATGGACGCGGGCATCCAGTTTACGGTCGCGTTGTTTTTCAAAAGTCTATCGCGAACTTCGGTCATTTTAATAAACCAAGTGCTACGAGCGTAATACAAAAGCGGAGTATCACAACGCCAGCAATATGGATAACTGTGTTCGTACATAAGTTCTTTGAAAAGTTGATTTCTTGATTTTAAGTTTTCAATTACCCACTTATCCGCATCTTTTGCAAAAAGTCCAACGATAGCAGGGTCAGAGCCTTCTACGAACTTACCGCGCTCGTCAACGAGTTGAACGAAAGGCAAATCGTTATCCCTTCCTACTCTTGCGTCGTCTTCACCAAACGCGGGAGCAATATGAACGATACCGCTACCGTCGGTGAGCGTAACGTAACCGTCCGCTACTACTCTGTATCCTTTTTGTTTAGCGTCAGCCCCTGCCCAGTCGAAAAGGGGTAAATATTTTTCGCCAACGTAGTCAGAGCCTTTTTTCTTGTCCAAAATCTCGTATTCTTCAAACAAAGAAGATACGAGCGCTTCGGCTAAGATATAAATTTCCTCCCCAACTTGAATTCTAACGTAGTCTTCTTTGGGGTTAACGCAAAGAGCAACGTTAGAAGGAAGTGTCCAAGGCGTAGTCGTCCAAGCCAAGAAATATTCTTTTTCCTTGCCTTCACGCAAAAACTTAACGAAAATAGATTTTTCCGTTACGAGTTTATATCCTTGAGCAACTTCGTGAGAAGACAATGCCGTACCACAACGGGGGCAATATGGCACTACTTTGTGACCTTTGTATAAAAGTCCTTGTTTATCAAGTTCTTTAAGTGACCACCAAACGGACTCAATGTAGTTATCGTCGTAAGTTATATAGGGGTTTTCCATATCCGCCCAGTAACCTACTCTGTCACTCATTACTTCCCATTCGCCTTTATATTTCCAAACGGATTCTTTACACTTTTTGATAAAAGGCTCGATACCGTATTTTTCGATTTCTTGCTTGCCGTCAATACCCAAAAGTTTTTCAACTTCAAGTTCAACGGGAAGTCCGTGCGTATCCCAACCTGCTTTTCTCAAAACGTGATAACCCTTCATGGTCTTATAACGCGGAATAATATCTTTCATTGCGCGCGTTAAAATGTGACCGATATGGGGTTTACCGTTAGCGGTCGGCGGTCCGTCAAAGAAAGTGAAAGTTTTGTCTGACTCTTTCTCAACCGTTTTCTCGAAAATTTTGTTTTCTTTCCAAAATTCAATGACTTCTTTTTCTCTCTCTGGAAAATCGAGATTTGTTGAAACTTTATTATACATTTTGTTTCTCCTTGTGAGAATTTATTTTCTTATTTAATTAAATCCTTTATAACTTCGCTTGCAATAAGTAATCCCGCCACGCTGGGCACGAAAGATATGCTCGCAGGCACTCTCTCTTTTATAATAGGCTCTTCTTCAGAGTAAACTACTTTAAGGGACTGTATTCCTTTGGTTTTAAGTTCACGTCGCATAACGCGCGCAAGCGGACAAACTTTGGTATCAAATATATCCCCCACCTTAAAGGCTTGCGGGTTAAGTTTATTTCCCGTACCCATACACGAAATTATAGGCACACGAGCAAGTTTAGCCCGTTTTACAAGTTCAATTTTAGCCGTTACCGTGTCTATTGCGTCCACAATATAGTCAAACTGCGTTAAATCTATCTCGTCCGCGTTCTCTGGCAGATAGAAAAGATTTTTAACCGCAACTTTTGCAGTAGGATTTATATCAAGCGCACGGTCGCGAGCAACACTCGTTTTGTCTTTACCCACGGTATAAACAGTTGCAAGAATTTGTCGGTTTATATTGCTCTCCGAGATTTTATCCCCGTCAACTAACAAAAACTCGCCAACGCCCGCCCTTGCCAAGGCTTCAAGAGTATAAGAACCCACTCCCCCCAAGCCGAATATAGCGACTTTGGATTTATTTAATTTATTCACGCCCGTATCCCCTATGAGCATAGCGGTGCGGATTTCTCGATTGTTCATGGCATAAATCCCCTTATACTGAATTATTTTAGCACAAGAGTTTGTAAAAATCAATCAAAAAACGGTGGAATAGTTTGACCTAATATAATAAATATGATAAAATTTATATATTCTTTGTGTGTTAAGGAGTTTGGTATGAGTTTAGCAGATAAGATTTTTATTCAAAACTGTAAAGACATTTTGGAAAACGGATATTGGGACACCGACCTTGACGTGCGCCCGAAATGGGAAGACGGCACGCCCGCCCACACCGTTAAAAAGTTCGGTATCGTTAACCGCTACGACTTGAGCGAAGAGTTTCCAATTCTTACTATTCGTCGCACCTACTTCAAGTCTTGTATCGACGAACTTTTGTGGATTTGGCAAAAAAAATCTAGCAACGTCCACGATTTTAAGTCCAAAATTTGGGATTCTTGGGCAGACGAAACGGGCTCTATCGGTAAAGCGTACGGATATCAATTAGGTATCAAACACAAATACAAAGAAGGGGAATTCGACCAAGTAGATAGAGTGCTTTTCGACCTTAAAAACAACCCCCAAAGCAGAAGAATTATGACCAATATCTACAACCATGCCGACCTACACGAAATGCACCTTTACCCTTGCGCTTACTCTATGACCTTTAACGTGTCGGGCGACACCTTAAACGGCATACTCAACCAACGCTCACAAGATATGTTGACGGCAAACAACTGGAACGTAGTACAATACTCCATTTTGCTCAAAATGTTCGCTCAAGTGTCAGGACTTAAAGCAGGCACTTTGATGCACGTAATTGCAGACGCGCACATATATGACAGACATATCCCGATTTTAGAGAAAATTATGCAAAATCCGCAATTTGACGCGCCCAACCTTATTATGAACGAAAACGTTAAAGATTTCTACGACTTTAAAATCGAAGATTTTGCTTTCGACGACTATAAATGCAACGAACTCACTGACAAAATCGAGGTAGCAATATGAGAGAAATAGTTGTAGTAGATAAAAAATGGGGTATCGGCAAAAATAACGATTTACTCTTCTCTCTTCCCGAAGATATGGCGTTTTTTAGAAAAGAAACTACGGGCAAAATCGTAGTTATGGGCTCAAACACCTTGAAAAGTCTTCCGGGTGGCAATCCCTTGAAAAACCGCACCAATATCGTGCTTTGGCCGGGCGGAGAAAAGCGTGACGACTGCATTATTTGTGAATCCCTTGACGAAATTATTGAAACGCTAAAACAATACCCCACCGACGACGTGTATATAATGGGTGGCGCTATGTTTTATAAAACTATGCTTGACTACTGCGACACCGCTTTTATAACTAAAGTTGACGCGGACGGCGAAGCCCAAGTTTTCTTTGAAAACCTTGATAATCGCGACGACTGGTACTGCGCAACAGAGAGCGAACCAATACAGTCCACTTCAGGTTACACCATAAGATTTTGTACCTATAAAAAACGTTAATGATTTGTCACTTCGTGACGTGAATTGAAAACTTTGTTTTCATGAATTGCCTTTTTGCCATGAATTGTCGCTTTGCTCGTTAGGTAAATTTAAATTAAAATACCACAATGAAACCATAGGTTTCAAATCATGGCGATAGCCAAATCATGGCGCAGCCAATTCATGACGATAGTCAATTCATTTGTTTTTAGTAATCGTAAAACAAACCATTATAACACAAGGAGACGTTATGACTAAAATTATTATTGAACTAACTGACGGCAGACAAATGAACGCTGAACTTTATGAAGACATCGCGCCCGTGTCTTGCGAGAACTTTTTAAAGTTGATTGATAAAAATTTCTTTGACGGACTTATTTTTCACCGCGTAATTCCGGGCTTTATGATACAAGGCGGTGGATTCCGCGACAACGGAATGGGCGGACTCGACCACGTAGATTCCCCCTTCCCCGCTATCAAAGGCGAGTTTCTAGCAAACGGCGTTAAAAACGACTTAAAGCACGTACCCGGCGTACTCTCTATGGCAAGAACGCAAGTTAACGACTCGGCAACGAGCCAATTTTTCTTATGCGTAGCCGACTGCTCTTTCTTAAACGGTCAATACGCAGGCTTCGGCGCTTTGACGGATAACGAGAGCATAGAAATCGCAAAGTCCATTAGCGAAGTAAGCACCCACAACTGGTCGTATTACGGAGATATCCCCGACGACCCCGTAGTTATCAAAACTATCAAAAGAGCGTAAATTGCGTGGCACACGCAAACTAAGTTTGCCCTTTGGGCAAGTGAAGTTATAACGAAAACTTCACCTACAACTTAAGAGCCCAAAACTTTGGGCTTTTTTAAATACGAAATCGAATTTACTTATAGCGTAATTTGACCGAATTTTATTTTGGCTCTGTCACAAGAAACGGTTGACTTGCGCTTGCGCTTTTTTACGAGGAAAACACAAGAAAGACAAGCATTCTTGCGAGGGAGCATACTGTTGTAGTATGTGACCGAGCAAAATACGAAGTATTTCGTAGCGTTTTTCCGTAAAAATCAATCGGAGATTGTGACGGAGACAAATTTATATGGAAAAAATCAACAAAACTAACGCAATGCGCGCGCTTGACAGCGCGAAGATTAATTATAGGGTTTCAAGTTATGAAGTTGACGAGAGCGACTTGAGCGGTGTGCACGCTGCCCAAGTACTTGGCATTGATCCCGACCAAATGTTTAAGACTATAGTCACCCAAGCAGGTGTTCGCGAGTACCGCGTTTTTTGCATACCCGTCAAAGAAGAACTCGACCTTAAAAAATGCGCCGTCGTGAAGT
>JAZSRG010000109.1:0-3579 GCA_045538365.1 Clostridia bacterium | reverse complement strand
TAAACGAAAAGCAAAAGGGTTTGTGAAGGGAGAAAACAAGCCCTTTTTCTTTTCAAAAATGCAACTTTATTATTATTTTAGGAGTAGGAAAATGGGAAAAGAACAAGAGATTTTAGCTAACCGACACTATAAAAAAACGGTTAGCACTGACAGTTTTGTTAAATTTCCGTTGTCGTTTTGCGCGAAATTCAAAATCACGCCGACAGATTGTGCGGTTTGGTCCATAGTGCATCAAGCAACGGTGGGGCTTGACTTGAAATGTTTTTGCGGAAGTATTGAACAATTGCGCACAAAACTTTTTTTGAGTGCGCCAACCGTGCGAACGTCGCTTGAACGGTTGCACAATTTGGGACTTATACGCAAAACGACGAAAGTATTAAAAGACAAAAGCGGACGCGTTAAAACGTGGGTTTGCTACGTCTCACGGTTAAACCTTAACAGCGAAACACCGCTTGACGAACAAATAAAGATAGAACTTATTCAACGCGCAGCGGTAGGCATAGGACCTATAATACACAAAAAAAGAACGCTAAAAAAGGCAGAAGGGGAAAAGAAAAATGATAAAACTACCGCGCGCAAAAGTAAGTAAATATAACACGACGGAAACGACGTATAACAAAATTATAAAAGAAACGGTATTTAATGGAATCGCAGATAAAATCGAAGATTTGCTAAACGATATCGAGTTTTACGGACAGACAAAAAAATTAAACTATCACACGGTCCGCCTTTTTTTGGAGCTTCTGCACGAATACGTAATAGACGACGAAACAAGTCAATTATACGACGTTATAAATAAAATTATTGACGATAGCGAGCCAGAGCCTATCTCTGGCGAAGAAATAGAACGCGCGTTTATTGAAAGCGAACGTGAAGGGCTTATATAGTGATTTATAATCGCGTCGGCGCGCCGGAAGGCGGGCGCGTACATTATTTTTTATTATATCTAAACGCGCCGACTTATAACGTAATAAACGAATACGCAAACAAAAGCTATTTGCTTTTGCGCTATAAAAAAAGGACGCTTTTAAGCGTTATTACGGTTGTAAGGACTAATCCTAGGACCTATCGATTGACGTATTATAACGTTAAAACCGGCGCGAGCTTGTATAAAAGTTTTCCGACGGCTAAACGTTGCGCCGCTTGGGTGAACGCGTTCGCCTTTAAGGAAAAGGACGACGAAAAGCGCGCTTATGCGAACGAACGTATGTGCAAGGCGTTTTCGAGCAAATTAAAAATGCTTATGCGCTATCAATGCAGAACGCAAGCAGGGCTAGCGCAAGACGTCGGAATATCGCAACAAACAATACGCGCATATTTGAACAAAAAATACTTGCCTACGTGGGACGTATTGCAAAAAATTGCAGACGTGCTCGGCGTGGACGCTGTCTGGCTTACTCTTTCCGAAAAATCGGAAGTGTAATAAAGTTGCAGTAGGGCGGGGGCAATCGCCCCCGAACTACAACCCTACGGCAAAATAAAAAAAAGGGGGAGACAATGAAAGCAAGAACAGGACAAGCCTTTAAAAGCATAATTATAGCGGTTTTAATCGTTTTAATGATTTTACCGTGCGTGCTATATCAAGGCTTTACCGCAAAAGCGAACGACGAAACGTTAACCCTTTTGCGCTTGTACGAAACCGGTGTGGGAACGGACGCGTATACGTTAAGCGTATACGTACGTAATCCCGCGGGACTTTCCGTGAAAGACGACGAAAGAAATAAAATTCAATTAGCCTATGCGAACGACGAAACGCACGTTTTTTCCGCAGATTTTGCAAAATACCCGCTAAGAATAGCAGAAAAAAGCGACAATTCAACGTATATTCTTTTTGAAATATGTGATTTTAAAGCGCAGTCAGACGACGTGCGCTTTTACGCTATTTCAGGGATTGAACTTTATGTAGCCGGTTCCGTGCAGGAATTCGCGGTTGCGCAAGTATTCAAGGCGCAAACGGTGGACGGTGAAACGACGCTTGAAACACAAACGCTTGAAACACTTAACGTAGACGTCAAACACACTTTTTACAGGTCCGGTTTTTCTGAAAAAAATCTAAAAGTAGAAATCGGGGACGGCGTAATATCACAGTCAAAAGGGTGGAGTAATCAAGTAAGCAGCTGTTATTTTGCCTTGCCTAAAAATTTTAGCGCGGGCGCTATGACCGGCGGAACGTTAGAAGCGCTTACGGCAGAATTTGAAAATTATCATACGCGCCCTATGATTATAACAAAGACGCAAGACGATTTTAACGCGTATAACAACGTCTTGCATCAAGATATGCGCGGGCAAGACGTCGACACGCTGCGTTTTATTGCAGGAGCAGGAGACAAGGCAACGTCTATTTTTTGTTATTCCGGCAACACGGAAGACTTAACGACGTACGCGCGCTACGGTTTTTCTGACCTGAAATGGCTATTTAAAACAGATGAAAACGCAGACTTTAACAGTGAAGATTTTCTCTTTAAGGGCGAAAACGTCAAAGATTATTACGACGACTACGTAGAACAATACGGCGCAGAACAAGCAAAAGATTTGTTTTATAGCGCAGAACAATACGACGAATACGAGCTAGGCTTGTCGGGTTTTGATTACGGCTACAATAAGCACACGTATTCGATTGCGCAGGAGCCCGAAGAAGGTGACGACGTGTTAAGTTTTAATCTTCTCGCGGACCGTGGGGGAAATACTAACTTTTGGAGCGCTATATTTAATTGTGCGGAAAGTGAAACAAAAACGCTTGCGCCACTTGTAAAGGTTGATAAAAACGATTTGTCGCTTACGGACGCGGAATTCTCGCAAAAATATTACGTCGACAAAAACGAAATTTCGGACCTTAAAATTTACGCTGCGGAACAGATTGAGCAGGGGAAAGACGTGTGGCTGTTTAGGTACGACGTTTGCGAGTACTTCGGAACACCGGCAAGAAATCCAAATTTTAACGAAACGTCAGAACGCGACGTCTACGTTGCGCAACAATCCGTGTATTTAAATTTCGATATACTATCGTTTAGATTTGCGCAAGACGATTTAAAGTACACGATAGCGAACGTAGCAAGCCCAGAAGACGTTTTCAACGAGATAACGACGCCACCGCAAGCAAAAGGTTTTTGGACGCGCTTATGGGACACTATATCGGGATTTTTCGTTGATACGGCGCCGTATTGGTTAATATCGATAGGCGGAATAATCCTTATAATTGCAACAATTTTTATAATTAAAGCGCTTGTCGGGGTTGTAAACGGTGGAGCATCAAAAGGCGTTAAAATCCTTGAAATTACGCTTTTAATAATATTATGGTGCGCGCTTGGTTGCGGGCTAGCCGTAGGAATTTGCGCGATTTTGGGGGTAGTATAAATAAATGATTTGCGGAAATTGTGAGAACGGCGAATTTTGCAAGTGTATTGATTGCGAACTTAATTTTGATTGTGGCGCAAGCTGTGCATCTTGCAAAAGGTCCAAAGAAAGACAAATTGAAAAGGAGATAAAAGACTATGAAAAAAACAACACTTAAAAAACGTTTTATTGCGATTTTGTTAGCGATTTTAACGGCGTTTTGTATGTTTATCGGCGCAACCGTTA
>JAZSRG010000046.1:0-3060 GCA_045538365.1 Clostridia bacterium | reverse complement strand
GAAATTAACTTCAAGTGATATTTATAGTTAAAATAGGGTAGTTTTGATTGCTTTTTGCCTGCGTTTTTGATATACTTTACACAATATCTTGTGTTTAATTTTATGGGTTAAACTATTTAGAAAATTATTTAAATTTCTTATGAATTTTGGTTGACACCACTTGCGTTTTTTGATATTATATGTAGGCTGCACTATTGTGGGATGATGCGGGAGGTTACTTTTTTGAGTTAGGAATTTACTCATAAAAGATAGTTTCCGCGGACTATTGTCGGGATATCCGACGAACGAATTTCGTGCATGGAGATATAAGGCTGACGAGCCTTTTATTTAGAGGGCAGTATGACACACACGGCATAGTGTACGAGATTTGTAAAAAAACATTTTTCAGGAGGTACTTGTATTATGGCAAGTCAAAAAATCAGAATTAAGCTTAAAGCTTACGACCACAATTTAATTGATGCTTCTGCAGAAAAAATCGTTGAAGCAGTTAAGCGTACGGGAAATAAGGTATCCGGTCCTATACCTCTTCCTACCGAAAAAGAAATAGTGACCATTTTGCGCGCTACTCACAAATATAAAGATAGCCGTGAGCAGTTTGAACTTAGAACTCATAAGCGTTTGATTGATATCTACAATCCTACTGCAAAGACCGTTGATTCTCTTATGAAAATCGACCTTCCTGCAGGTGTAGACATCAAGATTAAGCTTTGATGAAATAAATCAGGAGGTGAACTTTATCTATGAATAAAGCAATCATTGGAAAGAAGTTGGGCATGAGCCAAATATTTGCCCAAGATGGAAAGGTTATTCCTGTTACCGTAGTTCTTGCAGGTCCTTGCCCCGTTGTTCAAAAGAAAACGGTGGAAAAAGACGGATATGCAGCATTACAAGTAGCATTTGAGGACGTTAAAGAGTCCAGAGTAACCAAACCCGTAATCGGACAGTTCAAAAAAGCAGGACTTGCTCCCAAAAAGTATTTGAGAGAAATTCGTTTGGAAAACTGTGACAGTTACGAAATCGGTCAAGAAATCAAATGCGATGTTTTTGAAACGGGCGACCACGTTGACGTTGTTGGAACGAGCAAAGGTCACGGTTTCTCCGGTACGATTAAACGTTGGAACACTCATCGCGGACCTATGGCACACGGTTCCGGATACCACAGAGGCGTTGGTTCTTTGAGCGCTAACTCCGACCCTTCTCGTGTTTTCAAAAACAAGAAGATGCCTGGTCAATACGGTGTTGAGCGCGTAACGATTCAAAACCTTGAAATAGCAAGAGTAGATGCAGACCGCAATCTCTTACTTATTAAAGGCGGAATCCCCGGCGCTAAAGGATCGCTTGTAGTCGTAAAGCAGTCCATTAAAGGTTAAGGAGAATTGAGCAATGTTGAAAGTTAAAGTTTTAAATATGAGTGGCAACGAAGTTGGTGACATCGAGCTCAACGAAAGCGTATTCGCTGCTGAATACAACGAATCTCTCATTCATCAAATTGTTGTTGCACAACTTGCAAACAAAAGACAAGGAACGAAATCAACCCTTACCCGCGCTGAAGTTCGCGGAGGCGGTATTAAGCCTTGGAGACAAAAAGGAACTGGACGTGCTCGTCAAGGTTCTATCCGTTCACCCCAATGGATACACGGTGGCGTAGTTTTTGCTCCGAAGCCCAGAGATTTCTCACAAAAGATTAACAAGAAAGCAAAGAAAGTTGCGATGCGTAGCGCTTTGTCTGCTAAAATTGCTGCAGGCGAACTTATCGTTCTCGACGAACTTACTCTTGCTGAAGCAAAGACCAAGAACGTTGCTGCTGTTTTGAAGGCATTGAACCTTGACAAACGCACCTTGTTGGTTGTTGGAGAGGATAACGAATTAGTTAAGAGAGCATCTGCAAATATCGAAAAACTCACCTTGACTAATGCTGATCTTCTTAACGTTTACGATTTGGTAGCAAACACTGCTTGTGTTATCACTCGCGACGCTATCAAGAAGATTGAGGAGGCTTACGCAATATGAACGCTTACGACGTAATCAAACGCCCTATACTTTCAGAGAAAAGTTACGCTGGTATCGGCGTTAAAACTTACACCTTTGAAGTTGCAAAGGCTGCTACTAAAACGGAAATTAAGCTCGCTGTTGAAAAGATTTTCGATGTTAAAGTTGCTAAAGTTAACACCGCTAACTACGACGGTAAGCTCAAGAGACAAGGCAGAAGCGAAGGAAGAACGAGCGCTTACAAGAAAGCAGTCGTTACCCTTACTGCTGATAGCAAGGCAATTCAATTCTTCGAGAGTCTTGCATAAGGAGGAGTAAACAATGGCTATTAAGAGATATAAACCAACTACGCCTTCAAGAAGATTTATGTCGGTTTCCACTTTTGAGGAAATCACCACTGACAAGCCGGAAAGAAGCCTTTTGGTTTCCTTGCCCGCAAGTGGCGGTAGAAACGCTACCGGCAGAATCACCGTAAGACATATCGGTGGAGGCAACAGACAAAAATACAGAATTATCGATTTCAAGCGTAACAAAGACGGTATCCCCGCAACTGTCGCTTCTATCGAATACGATCCTAACCGTTCGGCAAACATTGCTTTGCTCGTATATGCTGACGGTGAAAAGAGATACATTCTCGCACCTTTAGGACTTACCAAGGGCGACAAGGTTATAAGCGGACCGGATGCTGATATTAAAGCAGGTAACGCATTGCCTTTATCCGCTATCCCCGTAGGTACTATGGTTCACAACGTTGAACTTCAACCCGGTCGCGGTGGTCAAATGGTTCGTTCAGCAGGTAACGCTGCACAACTTATGGCTAAAGAAGGTAATTACGCAACCTTACGTCTTCCCAGCGGTGAAATGAGAATGGTTCCTATCGCATGTAAGGCTACCATCGGTCAAGTTGGTAACATTGACCACGAAATCGTTTCTATCGGTAAAGCCGGAAGAAAACGTCACATGGGTATCAATCCTACCGTTCGTGGTGTTGTTATGAACCCCTGCGATCACCCCCACGGTGGTGGTGAAGGTAAATCACCTATCGGTATGCCCGGACCTGTTACCCCCTGG
>JAZSRG010000216.1:0-17917 GCA_045538365.1 Clostridia bacterium | reverse complement strand
GACATGGCTACGACCCGACTTCGTCGTCGTTTATATAGTTTCCAAAGAACGCGTCCCTTGCAAACTTTGCTTGAGCCACGAGCATGCGAAGTCCGTTGCTACAAGGAACACCGCGCTTTTCAAGCCCTGTGATAAAGTCCGTTTTAAGGGGATTATATATAGGGTCGAAACCGCCTGAAAGATTAGGAAACTCGTTTAAGTCAATTAAACTTCCTTCCACGTTCGGATACATCCCAACGGGGGTGGTGTTTATTATAACTTCGCTGTCACGGTGGAGAGTATAATTCTCGTAATTTATCTCCCCTTGTCTGGATACGACTACTATTTCTCTTGCCCCTTTTATTTTTGCAAGATATTGCGCAGTCAAACTCGTACCGCCCGTACCTAAAATCATTACCTTTTTGCCTTTAAGCATAATATTTTTGTGTTTTAGCGCGTATTCCATACCCAAAACGTCGGTATTGTCGCCGAAAAGCAAACCGTTTTTTCTCACAACCGTATTGACTGCGCCTATCTCTTTTGCTCTATCGCTAATACTATCAAGATAAGGCATAACGGTCTTTTTGTACGGAATAGTCACGTTAAAAGCGCGGTACGAACTGTTTTTTACAAAATTTTCTATCTCGCTTTCGTCAAGTTCTACAAGGTCGTACTCGTAACCGAATAGATTATGAATCTCGGGGGACAAACTGTGCCCGAGTTTTTTACCAATTAGGCAATAATCTGCCATTATTTAACCTCGCTATAACTTCCCAAGAAAATAAAATCTTGCGCTTCGTTGTCAAGTTCGCCTATAAGGTTTAGAACTTGTTTTTCTCTAATGTTTGCTTCAAAATCAAAGTAGAACATAAACTCGAAACTCGTGTTTTCCAAAGGACGGGACTCAAGTTTGGTCAAGTTTAAGTTAAGAGTGGAGAACTTATTGAGTATCTTATTAAGTCTTCCCGACTCGTGGGGTACGGTCATCATAATGGATATTCTATCCGCATCTTTATAGATTTCCAAATCTTTGCTAATACAAATAAATCTCGTGTAGTTATTGTCCGCGTTTTGGATATTGTTCTTTAAGCACTCCAAACCGTATATACCCATACACTCTTTACTTGATATACACGCAACGTCAAGTCTTTCGCTTTCGGCTACCATTTTTGCCGCAATCGCGGTGTTTGCGCAAGTCGTGATTTTGACTTTGTCCCCCAAACTTTTCAAGAAATTTTTGCATTGATTTATTGCTTGTTCGTGAGAAATAATTTCCGTGATTTTGTCAATCCCGGTGCCACGTTTTGCAAGCAAACTGTGTTGAATACGTAGTTTAATGCTACGAACAACGTGGAAATTATGCTCTCTCATCAAGTCGTACACCGTATTTACCGAGCCTGCAATACTGTTTTCTATGGGCAAAACGCCGTATTTGCACAAACCTTTTTCTACTGCGTTAAATACCCCTTCAAAGTTTTTAAAGTACATTATGTTTGACAAACAAAAGATTTTTTCAGTCGCAATATTCGAGTACGCTCCGTCTATTCCTTGACAAGCAACGCTGGCTTTAACGGGAAATTCTTTTTCTCCCCCTTCCAAAACCTTTTTGATTTTATCTTGCGCCGGGGACGAGCCGTCAATGTAGCGAAGTTGGTATGCTTTGCTCGTATCAAACATAGTTTCAAATACTTGTTTGGTGTACGCTTTGATATCGTCGTCCACACACTCCGTTACTCTATTTAAAATTTCTTTTTCCCTTTTTGAGTTAGTTACGCTTTTACCTAACTTATTCTTTTCTTCGGCAATTTCTTTAGATACTGCCATTCTTTGTTTGTAAAGGGCAACTATTTCGTCGTCAATTTTATCAATTTGGGCTCTTTTTTCTTCTAACATTTTATATCTCCTTTTGTCTATCTATCAAACAATCGTATAATACTAAACTTACCGCGGACTCAACTCCAACCACCGCGCGAGTAACGATACACGCGTCGTGTCTTCCGCCTATTTTTAAGATAACGTTTTCTTTGGTTTCTAAATTAACGCTTTTTTGTTCGCGCGAAATTGACGGTGTGGGCTTAAACGCCACTCGCATCGTTAACGGCATACCGTTTGATATTCCGCCGTTTATTCCGCCGTTATTGTTGGTTTCGGTTACGACTTTCCCGTTATCAAAACAGAAATTATCGTTTGCTTCGCTTCCAAGCATTTTGGTTATATCAAACCCAGCGCCAAATTCCACCCCTTTAACGGCAGGAATTGAATAAATATATCCGCTAATTCGTCCTTCTAATCCAAGGGACAGTTCACCGCCTAAACCTGCCGGAAGATTGTACGCAATACACTCGACTACGCCACCCACGGAATCTCCGTTTTGTCTTGCTTTGGTTATTGCATCTATCATCTCGTCTTTTTTAGACAAAGTTAAAAAAGTCTTATCTTCTATGCCTTCGATTTCTTCTTTCTTGATTTCACAGTCTTTATACGACTTTCCTTTAATTCCAGCAATCTCGCTTATATAGGACAAAACGGTAATTCCTTGCTTTTTTAGAAGTTGTTTAGCAATACCGCCTGCTATACAGTGAGATAGGGTTAACCTACCCGAAAATCTTCCTCCACCGCGAAGGTCCACGCCCTTTCCGTATTTCATAACGGCGGTGTAGTCCGCGTGAGAAGGTCTTGGGGTATTTTTTAAGTGTTCGTAGTCTTTTGAGTTATTTACCTTGTTTTCAACTTCGACTACGATATCCCCCGTAACCGTGCCTATTCGTCTTCCGTCTTTTTTAGACACCGCAATACCGCTTTTAAACAAAAGTTCGTCCGCTTCCTTTCTCGGGGTAGTTAAAGTGGAATTAACGCTTTTTCTCCTGTCACAATGCTCTTGTAAAGCATCAAGGTCAATAACCGTTCCCTTTTCTATTCCCTTTAAGGTGGTCGTAATTTTCTCGGTGTGAGAAGCGCCGTCCACGATTAATTCAAAATTATTAAAATAGTTCAACAATTTCTTCTCCTCCTATCCTTTTCACGTCTTCAAAAAACGCAGGATATGATTTCTCTATAGCGTTTGCATCCGTTACCGTGTGCGCTCCCCCAAAAGCAATTGCCATAACGACTGCGCTCATAACTATTCTGTGGTCGTTATATCCACAAATTTCACAGTCTTTTGCTTGTCGCTCTTCTATTCCCTTTATAAAAAGAGTGTCGTTTTCATATCTAAACTCAACGCCAAAGTGCGATAAAGTGTCCATTATGGCTTGAAGTCTATCACTTTCTTTGATTTTGAGCCTGTCCACGCCCGTGATTTTGCTCTCGCCTTTTGCAAAAGCGCAACAAACGGATATAATGGGTAGAAGGTCGGGAATATCTACGCCGTTAATGTTTGCGGACTCAAGTTGGCTCTTTTTTAAAACCAAATCGTCGCCAACAAAACTAACCTTGCCACCCATTGACTGCACGACGTCAATCATTGCCCTGTCCCCTTGCTTTGAGTTTTGTTTTAAACCCTTTAAAACCATATCTCCACAAAGCGCGCCCAAGGCAATATGAAAACCTGCCGACGAATAGTCCCCTTCTACGGAAATTTTAGAAGGAGTTATAAACTTTTGCGATTTAATTTTATATCCTTTTTCCGTTTTCTCTATTTTTACGCCAAATTGCTCGAAAACTTCAAGCGTTATATCAAGATAACCTAAAGAAACAGCCTTTCCAACAAAAATTATTTCGCTCTCGGCATTTAGTAAAGATAGCCCGAATAAAAGTCCGGTTATATTTTGCGAACTTTGAGTTGCATCAATTTCGTAAACGCCCGACGAAATTTCCCCACTCAAACTCACAGGAAGCGCGTCCCCGTCTATCTTTGCTCCGTGTAATCTTAAAACGTCTAATAAAAGTTTAATAGGACGAGCGCGAAGCCCCGGCTTTCCGTCCACTTTGGCGTTTAGACCAAGCGCGGAAATTATGGGCAACAAAAATCTTAAAGTCGAACCGCTCTCGTTCGCGTCCAGCGTAACTTCTTTGTCCCGTACTTTTGCTCTGTCTATCGGGGTAACTTTATAACGGTTTTCGCCCAAATTCGTGATTTTTGCGCCAATTTCCACTAAAACGCCCATAGTTGCTTCAATATCGTTATTTAAAACGAGATTTTCTATCACCGTTTCGGCATTTGAAAACGCCGAGCATAATAAAATTCTATGCGCGTAAGACTTGGACGGGGGAATACAAACTTCTCCCGATATAGGGCGTGAGTTAACTCTTACTTTCATCTTAAATATTTTTTCAATTGGTCAAGTTTAATTTCTTTAAATTCACATTTGCCGATTTTTGCAATGCTAACGATAGTAATACTATCCCCGCTAACCTTTTTATCACGTCTTATAACGTCTATCATTTCCTTTTTCTCATATGGCGACGGGGAAATAAGACCGTTGTTTTTAAGTAATTTTTCTACTAATATACTGTCTGCGGTGGATAACCAACCTTGTTTTAAGGATATATCGGAGATAATTTTAAGCCCGATTGCAACGCACTTTCCGTGCGGAATAGTGTAATCGCTTAATTTTTCTATTGCGTGAGCAAAGGTGTGACCGAGATTTAAAATTTTTCTATATCCGCCTTCTTTCTCGTCCTTTTCAACCACGGCTTTCTTGCTTTTTACGCATAACGCGCAAAACTTTTCAAGATTTGCGTGAGATAAACCGTCTTTTACGAGTTCGTATATCTCTCCGCCGTCCATTATAGCGTATTTTACCCCTTCTCCTAACCCGTTAAGATATTCTTTTTCGGGGAGAGAGTCTAAAGTTTTGATATCAAAAATAACTTTGGTCGGTTGATAAAAAGTTCCAACCAAGTTTTTACCTGATTTTAAGTCGATTGCAGTCTTGCCCCCAACGGACGAGTCGATTCCTGCAAGCAAAGTGGTGGGTACTTGTACGTACTTTATGCCACGCATATAAGTACTTGCGCAAAATCCCGTAAGATCTCCTATTACGCCACCGCCGAGAGCAACCAAAAGGTCTGTTCTTGAAAACTCGTTGTCTGCAAGATAGTTTTGAATTTTTATGAAGTTTTCCGCCGTTTTGCTCTTTTCTCCGCTTTTTAAAACGCAGGTATATACCGTAAAACCTTGTTCTAACAAACTGTTTTTTACGGTTTCAAGATATCTCGCGCCTACTTTATTGTCCGTTATAACCCCTACTTTACAAGGAGATACAACTTTCTTTATCTCCGCGCCGATTTTGGGAAGTAAGTCTTTACCTATTACTACTTCATAGTTTTGTGATGCTTTAATCTTAATTCTTTGCATTTATTCACCCTTAAAGCCTTTTTCGTTCAACTTTCTTACTCTATTTTCTTCAACTTTGGTTTTAATTTCGTTACCTTTATCCAAAAGTTCTTTGAGACTGTCCCGGTCTTCACTCTCTAACGCGCATCTAATATCACTCACGTTTTTCTCAAAAACTTTTAGTTGCTCGATTAAATAATCTCTATTTTCCATCATAAGTTCGGACCACATTTTAGAGTTAATTTTCGCAACTCTCGTCATATCTCTAAAACTTCCGGCAGAATATCCGTAATGGCTTTCAGCAAGGTCGCTTTTAACGTACGCGCTCGACACGATATGCGCAAGTTGAGAGGTATAAGATATCATTTCGTCGTGAGTGTTCGCGTCCGTTATAACTATTCTCTCCGCGCCAATACTCAAGAAGAAATTTTTAATTTTGTACAAAACGTCAATTTCGTTTTTTATAGGAACTATTAGCACGGACGACTTTTCAAAAAGAGAAGCAGTTGCGTGTGAGATTCCGCTAAATTCACGTCCTGCCATGGGGTGACCGCCAACGAAATTGATATCGGGATAGGTTTTGCGAAGATCGTTCATCTTTTGAACGATTTGCCTTTTGATACCGCCACAGTCAACCACGATTGCGCCCGCGCGAAGACAGGGAACGTATTCGTCCAACGCGCGCTCAATTGCTTTCGGATATACGCAAAGCACCAAAATATCAAGTTCTTTTGCGTTGTCGTGAGTCAAAACTTCGTCGTAAACTTCCAAAAGCGTGGCTTTCGCCATAGCATCTTTGTCGTTATCCCAAACGAATACTTTATCACTCGTTCTCTTTTTTAATGATTTTGCGATTGAGCCACCTATTAAGCCCAACCCAACTATACCTATATTCATTTATCCCCTCTTTTTGTCAACCAAAGGTAAAATAACGTCTATTTTTTCTACTACTTTTTCAAATTGTTCGGGCGTTAAAGATTGAGCGCCGTCACACAACGCGCATTTGGGGTTGTTATGAACTTCTATCATAAGTCCGTCTGCGCCTGCTCCAACTGATGCCATTGAGAGTGGCTCAACAAGACGGGAAAGTCCTGATGCGTGGGACGGATCTACGATTATCGGCAAGTGAGTGAGTTCTTTAAGTAAAGGAATAGCGGAAAGGTCAAGAGTGTTACGGGTAAAAGGCTCGAAAGTTCTTATTCCCCTTTCACAAAGAATAACTTCTTTGTTTCCCTCCGACATAATGTATTCTGCGCTCATAAGCCACTCTTCTATGGTGTTAGCAAGTCCACGTTTTAAAAGTATAGGCTTTTTAAGTTTGCCCACTTCTTTTAAAAGTTCGAAGTTTTGCATATTTCTTGCGCCAATTTGGATAACGTCAACGTCACCAAACAAGTCGATATGTTTTACACTCATAATTTCAGTAACGACAGGAAGACCTACTTCGCGACCTGCGTTTATAAGCAAATCAAGTCCGTGTTCACGAAGTCCTTGGAAAGCGTAAGGAGAAGTTCTTGGTTTAAAAGCGCCTCCGCGCAAAAGGGTTGCGCCCGCGCGTTTTACAGCGCTTGCAACGGCAATCATCTGTTCTTCGCTCTCAATAGAGCAAGGACCTGCTATAAGTTGGAAATTTCCGCCACCGAACTTATGACCTTTAACGTCGATAATAGTGTCTTCGGGGTGAAATTTTCTATTTGCGTCTTTATAAGGCTCTTGAATACGTTTTACCGTTTCAACGATATCAAGAGAATACATCAAGTCCGTATCAACCTTGGTGGTGTCGCCTATTAAACCTAAAATAATGCTATTTTCACCACGGCTTTCGTGCACTTCAAGTCCAAGTCCCTTAATCCACTCAATAAGGTTATTAAGTTGTTTTTCTTCGTGTTCCTTTTTAATAACGACTATCATAATAAACTCCTATAAAAAAACCGCCCTTTTGGAGCGGTTAAAAATTACTATTTCACTAAAATAGAAAAAATTTTCCGCACCAAAATTACAGGCTATTAAAGTAATAGTCTGCAAAATAAAAGTATGCAAAATACTGTGCGTTAAAAGTCTTTTTCATATTTATACCTTCTAAAAGTAATTATATTCCTTATACCCTTTTATTGTCAAGTATTTATAAAAATTTTTTTACTCTTTTTCTTGTTTTTTTTGGGAAAAATAAGTGTAAACTCTGCATAAAAGTTTAGCGTTATACACTTTTCTTTCTTTGTTTGCGCGCGCGCCGAAACATCTCTCGAACTTTGGATAACTGGTTATGACGTTTGCCGACCAGTTATTTAAACTGCGATAGGTTTTTCCAAAATCTTTATAGAGCAACTCAATTTCAGGCTCGGTGAGTAAACGCTCTCCGTACGGTGGGTTTGCAAATATTACACCGCCCTCAAACCTTGAAGATATCTCTCTCATATCTTGCGTTTGGAAATGAATATACTTGTCAAGCCCAAATTCTTTTGCAGATTTAACGGCAATCGATATGGCTTTTGACTTAATATCGTAACCCGAAATGCGAACTTTTTTGTCCCACTCGATTTTGTCCCCCGCTTCCTTTTTTTCGCGTTTTAAGTGGTCGGGACTTATAAAAGGATAGGACTCGAAAGCAAAATTTCTATAAAACCCTGCGGGAATAGACAATGCCTTCATACAGCACTCAATCGGAAAAGTTCCCGAGCCCGTAAAGGGGTCGATTACCGCTCTATCCCCCGTCCAGTTGGACAGTTCTATGATGCCTGCGGCTAAAGTTTCTTTAATAGGCGCTTCCCAAACGAGTTTTCTATATCCCCTTTTGTGAAGTCCGGCTCCAGACGTGTCAAGAGCAACGACGACGTTGTCCCGAATAATGCTAACTTCAATCCCAAATCTTTCCCCTGACTCAGGAAGAGTTGGATATTTTTGTAGCATTTTGGTAACTATTGCTTTTTTGGTTATGCTTTGAATAGACGACAAAGCAAACAGCGTACTCTTTATGCTCTTTGCGTTTACTGCAATAAAACCGTCTTGGGGCAAAATTTCGCACCAATCAATTTGCAAAACGCCTTCAAACAATTGGTCAAAAGTGAGAGCCGTAAAGGAATTTAACCTTATAAGCACCCTATCCGCCGTTCTTAAATGCAAATTAAGACGGACTACGTCCGCCTCATTGCCTTTAATTTCAAAACGTCCGTCAATGCACGGCGCATCGTAGCCTAAACGTTTGAGTTCGAGTTTTGTAGCGGTTTCCATACCGAAACCGCAAAGTACTAATATATCCATTATACGTTAAAACGGAAAAGTACTACGTCGCCGTCTTGTACTACGTAATCCTTGCCTTCGCTTCTAATTTTTCCTTTTTCTTTTGCGGCGTTATAAGAACCGTATTCAAGTAAAGCCTGCCAATCAATAACTTCAGCGCGGATAAAACCTTTTTCAAAGTCGGTGTGAATTTTACCTGCAGCCTGTGGCGCCTTCGTGCCTTTTTCTATCGTCCACGCTCTCGTTTCCTTTTCTCCTGCCGTCAAATAACTAATAAGACCGAGCAAGGTGTAGCACGCTGATACGAGTTGGTCAAGACCGGTGTCGTTTACGCCGAGTTCTTCCAAAAATGCGCGTTTGTCACTGTCGTCCATATCGGCAAGTTCTTCTTCCGCTCTGCAACAGAGTACCATAACTTCGTTGCCTTCGGACTTTGCAAACTCTTTTACTCGCGCGCTATAATCGTTTCCACCGCAAATATCTTCTTCGCCTACGTTAGCGCAGTAAATTACGGGTTTGTCAGTCAACAAAAACAAAGATTTAACGTAATCTTTTTCGTCGTCTGTGAGAGAACTATTCAAACTTCTAACAGCCTTGCCTTCGTCCAAAGTTTTCATAACTTTTTCACAAATTTCAAGTTCAACTTGATATTTTTTATCCCCCGACTTTAATTGGGTTTTGAGTTTATCAATACGGCGAGTCATAGTTTCAATATCGCTGATTATAAGTTCGGTATTGATAGTATTTATATCTTCTATCGGGTCAATTCTGCCGTCAACGTGAATTATATTTTCGTCCGCGAAACAACGAACTACGTGAACTATTGCGTCAACTTCACGAATATGGGACAAAAACTTGTTTCCAAGTCCTTCCCCTTTGCTTGCCCCCCTTACAAGACCTGCAATATCTACGAATTCAAGTACGGTGGGGGTAATTTTTTTACTGTTATATAACGCTGCGAGTTTGTCAAGTCGCTCGTCTGGTACTGCTACCATACCAACGTTTGGCTCTATCGTGCAAAAGGGATAGTTTGCGCTTTGCGCCCCTGCTTTAGTTATTGCGTTAAACAACGTGCTTTTTCCTACGTTAGGTAATCCTACTACTCCAAGTTTCATATCATTAGTCCTTTTTATCGTTTATTTTCAATAAATAATTTATCGTGTTATCGCCCAAAACGGCGTTTGCTTGTCCTATTTTGTTTCCGCCTGCATCCGTATGGAAATCACTTCCGCCCGTTGCAATTAAACCGTATTGGTTTGCTAAACTCAAATATTCCGCTCTATCCTTTTCCGTGTGGGAGGGATAGAAAACTTCAACGCCACCAAGCCCCGCGTCCACTAAAACTTTAAATCTTTCTTCGAAATTTTCTTCTTCGCGAAATCTTGAAGGATGGGCAAGCACGGCAACTCCACCGCACTCGTTTATAAGGCTTATCGCATCAGTCGGCTTATATCTTTCCGATTTAACGTAGGCTTTGCCGTTTCTTCCAAGCCACTTATCAAAGGCTTCGTTTATGCTTTGGCAATATCCTTTTTTAACCAAAAGTTTGGCAATATGAAATCTACCCTTAACACCGGGACCGTCAAAAATTTCTTTCTCGTAAACCTTGAAACCACATTCTCTAAGTTTTGCAAATATCTCGTTATTTCTGTGGTTTCGAAGATTGCGAGCGTATTTTAGTCCGTCGGCAAATTTTTGGGACAACTCCATCCCATAACCTAATATGTGAAATTCTTCGTCTAAGTCGTAGGTGGATAACTCCACTCCACGCAATACTTTAACACCAATCTCATCTCCGCGTTTAACTGCGTCACGCACTCCGTCTATCGTGTCGTGGTCGGTCAAAGCGCAAAAATTTATTCCGCACGCTTTCACCCTATCCACCACCTTAAACGGGGGCAGAGCGCCGTCGCTACGCAAAGAATGTAGGTGTAAATCAACCTTCATTATTTTCTCCTATTAACTCAATTACGGTATCTTCTTCAAACCCCGGAAGTTGCTCTACCTTTTTGAGTCTTGTTTGTATGGTTTCACTTCTCTTCATAACGTCGCCCAAAGTTTCTTGCGCTTTTTCCAAATGGTCGTGCGTTTTGTTGAGTGATTTTAAATAAATTCCAAAATCTCTTTGGAAAGTTGCAAGATGCTTGCCTATCTCCGTGCTACGCTTTTCAATAGCAAGAGTTTTAAAGCCCATTCTTAAACTATTAAGCAAAGCCGTAATAGTGGTAGGACCTGCAATCACAACCTTATTAGTTTGCAAAAAGTCTTGAAGACCGGGGGAACGTAAAAGTTCGGCAAAAAGCCCTTCCGTCGGCACGTACATTATAGCAAAGTCCGTAGTTTTTGGAACTTTAACGTACTTGTCGCGGATAGATAACGCTTCGTGTTTTACCCTTGCGACCAAATCTTTACGCGCTCTGTCCACGCCGACAGTGTCCCCTGAGTCTTGCGCTTCGCAAAGTCTTTGATAGTCTTCCACGGGGAATTTCGCATCAATTGGCAACAAAACTTTGTCGCTTTCGCTTTTACCGGGTAAAATTATCGCAAAGTCAACTTTGTTGTCCCCTTTGATATTTACTTGGCTCGAATACTGCTCGATAGTTAAAATTTGTTCAAGTATAGCCCCAAGAGATGCTTCTCCCCACTCTCCGCGAGTTTTAACGCCCGTTAATACCTTTTTAAGGTCGGTAACCCCCGTAGATAACTCTTGCATTTCGCCAAGCCACTTATGTATTCTTTCCAAACTCTCGTTCACCTTGCTATACGAACTGTCCAATCTCTTTTGAAGATTTTCTTCAAGTTGCTCGGTAACCGATTTATTTATGCGGTCAAGATTTTTCTCCACCGTGTCTTTTAACTCACTCGTGCTTTTTTCAATTTGCAAAGTGTAACGGTTGATACTATCTAAAACGTACTTATTATTATCCGAAAAAGTTTGACTGATATTTTGAAATTGTCTTGCGTTAGAGTCTTCTACGCTCTTTCTAATCTCGGACTCAAGATATAAAATCTTGTCCTTTAATTCTTTAATTTCTATATCGCTGTCTTTTTGTGGTTTTTTGAGTAAAACGGCAAAAAGCAAGCCTATCCCCAAAACGGATAAAACTATTAAAATAATAAGTAATATCGTATCCATAATTACATTTTACTCGTATCAAACACGCAAACTTCGGGAATATTTCTATATTTTTGCGCGTAATCGAGTCCGTATCCTATTATAAATTCGTCAGGAATAGTAAAGCCTATATAATCAGGCACAAAATCTACCTTTCTACGAGCGGGTTTATCCAAAAGCGTGCACACTTTTAGGCTCTTTGCCCCTCTCGTTGCAAAAACTTTTAAAAGGGCGTTCATAGTTACACCGCTATCCGTAATATCTTCAACTATTACTACGTTTTTGCCTTTTATATCCGTGCTAATGTCTTTATTGATTTTAACGACACCCGACGTTTCCGTTCCGTCACCATAACTTGACGCTTGCAAAAAGTCAAGTTCCATAGGTATATCCATAGCGCGAATAAGGTCTGCGTAAAATATGCAAGCCCCACGAAGAGTACAAACCATAACCAAAGGTTCGCCTCTATAAATCTCGGACAATTCACGTCCCATTTCTTCTACGCGTTTTCTTACGGTTTCTTTGTCAAACAACACCTTTTTAACGTCTGAGTACATCGTCTTTTCCTCCAAGTTTTATCATCTTTTTAGTACTTTTGTCAATTTTGACATTTTCGCTAATTTCCACGCCTAATACAGCCAAAACTTCGCTTTTTCTTGCCAAAACTATTATCTTATCCCTAAGTCTTACGGGCAACTTAATATCGGTCAAATAATCTCCTAACGACTTCGTTCCGCCACCGAAACGCTTAAAATAGTCCCCCGTTTTTCTCGCCCTAAACACCGCGCCTTCGGCTTTGTCAAAGTCTATACAAAGGGAAAGAGAATCTCTTTTATCTATTTTTTCAACGTAGTATTTCGTGCCGTTTATTTCGTAGTCTTTATATAAAAGCGGAATTTCAGGGAAAACTATCTCTTCTTTTTTATAAAAAACTAAATTATCGTATTCTTTAGTCGCGACTACGCCGTAAGGCATATCGAGTGACTCTGCGTTTTCGCCGTTTGCAAGATTAAATAAAAGTTCTACGTGACGGTCCTCCACGTCTTGATTTACGCCCAATAAAGAAAACGCCCGTCTAACCAATCTACTGAACACCGCGGGGCTTTTAGTGTCTTTTATATCCACGCCCCAAGCGTTATTATCGAGTTTTATAATTTTGTCTTTTATTATTTCGTCGAAATATTCTTCGTCTATACTCGCAAGTCGGGACAGGCGCAAAATACTTTCTTCCATTTTAGGATATTTTTCTTTAATTTTAGGCACTAATTCGTGACGAATAAAATTTCTCGTGTAAATAGTGTCGTCGTTGGTTTCGTCGTCAAAATAAGTCAAGCCGTGCTCCCTTATATACTCGTCGATTTCCTCCCGTGTTACGGACAAAATCGGACGGATAAAATAATCGCGCTCGTCTTTTATACCCGAAAGTCCCTTTATACCCGTTCCGCGAAACACTCTCATAAGCACGGTTTCTACGTTATCTAATAAGTGGTGCGCGGTGGCTACGTAGTCGCAGAACCCGCTCGTCTTTGCGTCACTAAAACATTGATATCTTAACTCTCTCGCGCCTTGTTCTACCGTTAACTTATTTTCTTGGCTGTACTCTATCGCGTTTACAGAATATATCTTTAAAGGGATACCCCAACTTTCACAAATTTTTTGCACCCACACGGCTTCTTTTTTAGCGCTCTCCCTTATACCGTGCTCCACGCAAATTGCTTTAAGGGTTATATTAAGTTTATCTTTATTCTCTTTAAGGTAATGCAAAAGGGCAACGGAATCTCTCCCCCCCGAGATACCGACAGCCACGGTCGTACCCGACTTGATTACCTTATCGTTAAATTTCATATACCCCTCATAATCAAATAACCTTCGGTATTGTCGCTGTCACTTAGGCGGACCGAAGGCAAATTATATTTTCTTAAAACGTAAGACAAAATTATTGCGCCGGAGCAAATAACTCTTGCTCGTTTTTCTTGCAAAACGGGGAAAAGTTTTATTCTTTCATCAATACTTAAAGGCAATAATTTATCTAATAACTTTTGGATAGACGGTAAAGTCAATTCATATCCGTGAACAACTTCCCTTTTGTACTTTTCAAGCCCTGCGCTCATAGCGCCAAGAGCCGTAGCCGTACCGCCTATACCTATTATCTCTCCCTCAAAGGAAAAATCTTTAAAAACCGTATCTAAATATTTTTCCGATTTTTCCAAATCGTCTCCGCAGTTATCAAAAAGTTTAACCGCGCCTATCTTATAACTTATAGAGTCTAAAAGACTACCGTCGCAACCTTTTGCAAACTCCGTACTTGCGCCACCTATATCTATAACGGTTGCGCAACCCTTTCTAGCCGCTCCCAAAAAGCCTGCTCGCGCTTCGTCTTCGGGGGACAAAAGTTCGACTATAATGCCCGTTTCTTCTTTTACGGCTTGTATGAACTCTTCCCCGTTTTTCGCGCTCCTTACCGCTTCGGTTGCAAAAGCAAAAATCGGCAAACCTTGACTTAATTCTTTAAACTCTAAAATAGCGTTTATAGTGTCTTGCATAGCGGAAGCGGACAAAACTCCGCTTTGTATAAGCCCCCTAGCTAACTGTGTCGTGGACAAAATCTTTTTGTTTTCGCCACCCGCCTTTATCATCAAGCGCACGGAATTAGAGCCTATATCAATAACCGCGCAATCCAAAATAATTCTCCTGCGGTACACTAAACTCGTATATAGGCGTTTCAATCTCCGCTACCGCTTGCTGTCCTTGTTCGTGGTCTTTGATTTCTTCTTTTAAGTTTGCAATCTCAACGTACTGAACTATAAGTATGATTGCAAGGCTTAAAAGCAACACGACTGCAAGCACGGACGCCGTTTGTAAAATTGAACGTAACGTTTTTACTTTCATATAAATCTCCGTTTTTTATACGTAGCGAATACCACCGCTACCTACTGCAAGCATAGCCACACCGTCTATTTTATCAAGGGGTACTGCCCCGAAAAATCGACTGTCAAAACTCTTTGCTCTATTGTCACCCATTACGAAAACGTGGTTTTCAGGAACTTCTATTTCTTTATCAAACAAATACTTTTCGCTATAAAAACCTTTTTCGTAATCCGTTAGCCATTGTGACGTAAATTCCGTAATATACGGCTCTTTTAGTATCTTATAATCGTTAGTACCTTTAAACTTTATCCATACGGTTGCGGTTTCGCCGTTATGCGTGTAACGAAGTTTATCTCCGCCCTTTGCAATAACGCGCTTTATCATAAGGTCGCTGTGTCCTCTTTCTCCCGTTTTTTCAAACACCCAATCATCACGGTTGTTGACTATAACGACGTCGCTGTAATCAGGTACTGCATATTTAAAGACTAATACTGAATCTCCTTTATTCAAAAAAGTAGGTTCCATAGACATACCGTCCACTTTTACTATTGAGAAAAATAGCAAGAACACCGCGAAAAACGCAATAATTGCAATAATTATTATGTTCGTGCTTTTTTCCTTCATAGACGAGCGCCCTTGTCTTGGCGCTAAGACTTCGTCTATTCTTTCTCTTTCTTGATAAACGTCAAACCCTTCTTTTAACAATTTTCTTCATATCCTCCGCGGTAACCATAACGATTCGACCGCAATTTATACACTTTAATTTATAGTCAAGACCAACTCTTACTATCTCCCACGTCTTTCCACCGCAAGGATGAGCCTTTTTGGTTTCGACTTTGTCGCCTAAATTGTATTCCATAATTATATAACGAGCACTTTATTGATAAGCGCGCCGTTTAAGCCTAAAATTTCTATCTTCCACACGCCGTCCCAAGAAATCATTTTCCTGTTCGCTTCGTCTTTAAATTCAGTTAAATTAACCGTTTGTCTTTGCCAAGCGTCAAGTCCGGGAATTTCCTTTTGCGCGGTATATATCTTTCCACCGTGCATATATAATTTTACAGTGAGCACTCTCTCTTCTTTGCCGTAAAACTCAAATTGCAAATTTTCTACCGTCTTAAAATCGATAATAACTTCGGGGTTTTTAACGTAAGCAAGTCCTTCTAATTCCGTCGTAACGCCTTTAAGTCCAACCGCTCCTTCCAAAATCTCAACGGCTTTTTCGGGAAGTATTCGGCTAGTTGATACGGGTAACATATCGTTATTATCAAGGGCTGCGTCAAATAATACCTTGGTACGTCTTTTTTCCGAGCACTTAACGCCGATAGTTGCAGGAACTACGACCTTGCTTGACGAACAAAGGGAGAATTTACCGTAACTTACTCGACCAAATAAACGCAAAATCTCATCTGGTATGCTCAAATTGATTTTTGCCGTATATACGCCGTTCTTTTTGGTACAATCAACCTTTTTCCAAAGTCTTTTCTCGGGTTCGCTACCGTATGCGTACCAAACTTCGGCGTGTTTTGCAGACTCGCAATTAACTTTGGCTACGAGTTCGCCTTCTTCGTTTGCAACAACGTCAAGCGTGGGACTTACCGCAAACTCTTCTCCTGCAAACACTCTTTCTAAAAAGGTGTATAAAGTTTTTAATTGTTTTATGGATAATCCGTATCCGTAACCAAACGCAAAGTCGGTGAAAAATTCCGTTTTGTCTTTCATATTTTCCGCAATTCTCAAAACGGTGTCAAAGGACTCATCCGCTCTGTTGGTTGCGCCAACGTTTAAAAACGGGATATTTACGTAGGACGCGTAACTTCTCATATCTACGCCCGATACCCAACAATCTCTTTCTTCCGTGTCGCCGTCTTCATAGCGAAGATTGTATCCAAACACGGTACACGCGCCTTTGAGTCGCTTGTCCATGGCTGCAACTTGCCAAGTGATAGGACAGCCTTCTCCTTCGCCAATCATTACCACCTTGTCCGTGTCAACGTATTCAAGTTCAGATAAAAGAGTGATAGTTCTTCTTGCAATCTTGGACCAATTGTACCAAGTGGTTTGGTGTGCGGAAGGCTCTGCGTGATACATATGTATTCCCGCGGTTTCTTTATTGCAGTAAGATAATTCCTTCGGGTACATAGTGTAACGTAATTTATCCGCCGTTTTTCCTTCGTAGTCAAAAGCCACCAAAACGTAACCTTCTTCTAAAACGGACTTAAACAAACCAAAATCAAGTTCTTTTGAAGAACAAGGGGGGGCAACTAAAAGGGTAGGCTTTTTGCCCTTTGATTTTGCGCTTCTTGCCGTTTTAACGAAAACGCGAACTTTTTTGTCCCCTACGCTAAAGCCCGTAAAATAAATAGTTTCGTAAGTGATATTCTCCACCGTTTTAGTACGAATTCTCTCCATCTCGAGGGGTTCAGCCGTCGGATCATATTTCGCCCACACTTCAACCGGCGTCATAAATTTGTACATTCTTTCGTTTTCCATAATACTCCTTATAAACTCTTTACTTTACGTTTTTGTAAATCTATCTTGCTTTATTTTAATAAAATTATATTGCGACACTTCTCCAATATAATAAGATTCCTATTGTATATTATATTGTACCACTATATGGGATTTTTGAAAAGTGTTTTTTTGGATTTTTTCCTATATTTTCGCCCATTTACCCCCTAAAGGGGGTATTATTTTTTTATCCCTTGCTCAAAAAACCTAAAAAACGATTTTTTGCAACAAAAAAGGAGTTGCTTTCGCAACTCCTTTCAGTTATTTATTAAATTATTTTACCAAAACTTTTTTAAGTCTTGCAAATCTGGGAAGTCCGTCTTCGGTGGGAGCATTTGCTTCTCCTTGAATCAAAGGCATAGCGTAGTCGATATATTCTTGAGAGAGATAAGTGCCGTTGTTGATAATCCACTCTTGGGGAATTTTTCTCTCGGTGTTTGCTGCAAGGGCTACGTCCATAACGTCGTATTCGCAAGCGTATTTACCGTCTTTTTCCACTCTCTTGTAGATAACCATCTTATCCGTCATACCGTTAACTGCGCATTGAACTGCGGTCTTTCCTGCGTTGAACGCTTCTTCGATATCGGTTTTGGAAGCAAGGTGCGCTGCGCATCTTTGCATTAATGAAAATTCGATAGGTCTAACCTTAACGCCGAGTTCAGCGGATACAAGGCTACCAAGACGTGCTGCAAGTCCGCCAAGTTGAGCGTGACCGAATAAGTCGGTTGCGGAAACTTCGGCTTCGGATACGTATTTGCCTTCTGCGGTTTTGATACCTTCGCTAACTACTGCGATACACTTGTTGTTGTTCTTTGCGCAAACTGCTTTAACGTCTGATAAGAACTTTTCGGTTGAGAAAGGAACTTCGGGGAGATAAATAAGGTCTGCGCCGAGTCCGTCTTTAGCAAGCGCTGCTGCAGCGGTAAGCC
>JAZSRG010000101.1:0-9932 GCA_045538365.1 Clostridia bacterium | reverse complement strand
CCATTAGCGGATTGAGAAGTCTTGACGGATTGATGGAATTAAAGGCTAAATATCCTACGAGAAAAACAACCGAGATATAATTTGAAAACCAAGCGTATATTTACGTTTGGTTTTTTTATAAATTTGTGATATTTATTTTATTTTAAGGAAAATTATCGGTTTTCAATTGATTTTACTTTTGTTATAAGGTATAATTATATAAGAATATTCAGGAGGTTCTCTATGTATACAGTTTTAGTAGTAAGTTGTCATCCTGACGACATGGAAATTGCCTGTGCAGGAACTTTGTTAAAATGCAAAGAAAGAGGTGACAGAGTAGTAGTTTGTCATTGTTGTAGCGGAGATTTGGGTCACGAGATTATTCCTGCTGACGAACTCAAAGTTATGCGTGCAAACGAGGCAAAACGCAGCGCTGATTTAGCAGGTTTTGAAGTTATTTGGGGAGGTTTTAACGACCTTGATATCTACACCGATAACAAAGAATCGAGAGATAAACTCGTGGAAATCATAAAGGACGTTAACCCCGACTTTATTATTACTCACGCGCCTAACGATTATATGCCCGACCACGTTGCGGTTAGCAAGTTGACGTTTGATGCAAGTTTTACTGCAACGTTGCCCAACTATAAGACTAAGTCGCAAGGTCGCGCAAGACTCGTGCCTATTTATTATATGGATACGCTTACGGGTATTAACTTCAACCCGACTGAATACGTAGACGTTACCCCTTACATTGATAAAAAACTCGAAATGCTTGAATGCCACGAGTCACAAATCGTATGGATGAGAGATCACGATCATATTGATTTCCCGAATATGGTTAAAACTTGTAGCAGATACAGAGGTTTTCAATGCGGAGCAGATTACGCTGAAGGATTCACTCAATGTCAAGTATATCTTAAACAAACAACTAAAAGGTATTTACCTTAATAAATAAAAAGGAGATTTTAAAATGGATTTTAATTCAACTGTTAAAGGTTCAGCACTTGAAGGTTTCTATCCTGCAGGATGGGACTTCGAAAAAATTGACAAATGTATTGACGCACCTGAAAAAATCACCGAACGTCAGGCTTTTTGGAACAAAGATTTCCAACCTATCAAATGTGAATCTTTGTCTGACTTCGAAACCTACATGGGACACGAAATTGCTAACGAAATTAAGAAAGCAGGATAGAGAAAGGAAAAAATCGCTTTCATCCTTCCCGTTGGACCTATGGGTATGTATCGTTGGGTAGTATATTTCTTGAAAGAATGGAACGTAAAATGTGATCATGTTTACACCTTCAATATGGACGAATGGGCAGATAGCGAAGGAAATACTCTTGATGCATCTAACACCGGTTCTTTCCAACACGCTATGGAACAAGCGTTATTCAATCCCCTTGGAGAATTAACCGTTCCTGCAAGCCAAAGAAACTTTGCAACCAAAACTAATCTTCCTACTTATGAAGAAAAGATTATGAAACTTAAAGCAGAAGGCGCTAAACTCGTTCTTGTATATGGTATCGGTAGAATGTGCCATATCGCTTTCTGGGAGCCCCAATTCGGCGAAGAGTATGCAAGTGATGAAGAATGGATGAATCAACCTTACAGAATCGCTGCAAAGATTCACCCGTTGACCGTTGAACAAAACGCTTTCACTAGTTTTAAATCTCGTACCACTCTCGTTCCTTGTCGCGCAAACACCATTGGACCTAAACTTATGTTTAGCGCAGATTACGCTATCGGTGGAGCAGACGGTATTTTAGGACGTGGAATGCAATGGCAAGGTATGAGTTTGTGGATGACTTTGCGTCACGGTACTTGCCGTCATATCACGAGTTCATTTATTCCTACCATCCCCGGTAAATTATTCTTCCATAAAGAATTGGCTGGTCCGTTGGTTGCTGAATGTAACTAATAAGAAAATAAAAAAAAAGTCGGTATTTGATACCGACTTTTTTTATAACTTTTGAATTTTAATTTGTTTTAATAAATTGTTATAATTATTTATATCTATCGTATCCGTGCCTTTTGTCATAACAGCGGCTGTTCCTGCGGCAACAGCGGAAGATAAAATTTCTTGTGGTGTTGAATTTTTGATTATTTCAATTACAGCGGCGGATAACATTGTGTCACCTGCGCCAACCGTACTTTCAACTTTGACGTTAGGAGCGGATGCAAAATACGCTTCGTCTTTTGTGACGAGTATTGCGCCGTCGCCACCGAGAGAGGCGAGTACTCGTTTTGCGCCACGACTTATAAGTTGCCTACAAGCGTTTACGATATCAGATTTTAGCGGTAATTTTTGATTTACCATATCTTCAAGTTCGTGAATATTTGGTTTTATGATTTCGGGGTGTAAATGGAGCGTTGGTAATAATTTGCCCTTTTCTGCATCAATTGCGAAGGGAAGTGTTATATTATTTGCGAGTTTTTCATAATACTCGTCGTTTGCGCCTTTTGGTAAACTTCCCGAGAAAATAACGAAATTAGATTTTAAAGATAACTCCTTTAATAGTTCAATAAAATTATCGGACGTTTGGGTGTCTAATTCTTTTCCTTTTTCGTTAAGTTCAGTTATTTGTCCGTCGTTATCGTTTACTTTGTAATTTGTGCGAGTTTTTCCGTTGTATAGAGTGAAGAGTGAGTCAATGCCGAGTTTTTTGAGTTCGTTTACGAATAAGTCGTTATGCTCGCTTCCCATTATTCCCGTAGCAAAAGCCTTGCCGTTTAGGGCGGTTATAGCCTTTGAAACGTTAATTCCTTTTCCGCCTATACAACTGTAAGTGTCGTGGACTCTATTTAAATTTTTCGGCGTTAATTTGTCAACGTAAAGATATGTGTCTATACATGGATTACAACAAACAGTAAGTATCATTTTGATTTCTCCTTTTCTAAATTATGAACTAATATTTTTTTAAAGTCAATTGTTTTTCCTTAAAGGATAGTTATTTGTTAAATTAGTTGTGTTTTTTGCGTATAAAGGTTATAATATTAATATGAAAAACGTTATTGTGTTATTAGATTCATATAGTTTGTTGTATAGAGCGTATTACGCGATACAGACCGTAATGACGGATAAAAACGGTCGTCCGCTTAATGCTGTTTTCGGTTTTACGAATATGCTTTTAAGGATAATTGACGAAATTAAGCCTACGCATATGGTTGCAACTTTTGACTGTCATGGACCTACTTTTAGACATAAAAGTTGTGATTATTATAAAGCAACTCGTAAACCTATGCCGGAAGACCTTAGACCGCAAGTTGGCGCAGTTCGTGAATTGCTTACTGCTATGGGCATAAAAATCGTTGAACTTCAAGGGTACGAAGGGGATGATATGCTCGGCACGTTGTCTAAAAAACTTGAAGGGGACAAGTATATCATTACGGGGGACAGAGATTCTTTGCAACTTGTTAGTGAGGACACTCGCGTTTGGCTCACAAAAAGGGGAATAACCGACGTAGTTGAGTACGACTTGGATAGACTTAGCCAAGAAAGACTTAAACCTTATCAAATTATCGAATTAAAAGCCTTGATGGGGGACACTTCGGATAATATAAAAGGCGTGTCCGGAATTGGAGAAAAAACGGCTAAAACATTGATTGAAACTTACGATACGATAGAAAACCTTTATATTCACGTTGATGAATTAAAGGGTAAAATGGGCGAGAAAATACGCGCAGGAAAGAGTGATGCTGAAGAGTCGAAGTATCTTGCGACTATTGATTGTAATGCGCCTATTAACGTTGAAATTGATGAATTGACCTATAATCCGTTTTCGGCGGTTACAAAATCAAAACTTGAAGAATTTGAATTTCGTTCCATAATTAAGCGTATAAATTTTGCGGACGACGAAGGAGTAGTTTCAAGAGAAAAAATATCCGTTGAAAGCAAAAAGGTGTTAAATATAGACGACGTTCAAGGTTTGGAACAAAACACCACTTGGGCTGTTTATTTTGACGATAACGAAATAAGGCTTTCAAACGCAAGCGGTGTTGAATATATCTTGCCTATATGCAAAACTCTTTTGGATGAAGGCGTTTATTTAGAAGATACGTTAAAAGAAATTAAAGATAAAAACTTGAACTTGATTTTACACGATGCTAAAAAATTGATGCATGCGATAAACTGTGAAGTTTTATCAAATAACGGATATTTTGACACTCAACTTGCAAGTTACTTGTTAAACGCGCAAAAAAGTTATGAGAAGGTTCAAGAAATATTTGATGATTTCTCAAGCGAAGATTATGGTGAAAATACTGCAACTGCATTGTTTTTTGCAGGTGAAGAGTTGAAAAAATTGCTTGTAGAACAAAAACTCGACAAACTCTTTTACACGGTAGAGCAACCATTAACTGCGGTTTTATTTGATATGGAAAGAACGGGTTTTTGCGTGGATACCGATATGCTTTCCGAACTTCGCGAACGTTACGCTGGTGAATTATCTTTGTTAGAAGAAAAGATATACGATTTAGCGGGGGAGAAATTTAATATAAATTCCCCGAAACAGTTAAGCAATATTTTGTACGTTAAATTAGGTTTACCGGTGCAAAAGAAAAACAAGTCGGGCGCAAGCACGAGCGCGGAAGCCTTGGACGGACTAAAAGGAAAACACGAAATCGTAGATTATCTTTTGCGTTTCCGTCAAATTTCCAAACTAAAAAGCACTTATATTGAAGGAATTGACGGACTTTTAGATAAAACTACGGGTAGAGTGCATACCGTTTTTAAACAAACAGCAACGGTTACGGGTAGATTATCGTCTACCGAGCCCAATTTGCAAAATATACCTGTTAGAACGGAAGAAGGCCGAGAACTTCGTAAGATGTTTAAAGCAAGCCGAGGTCAAACTTTGGTTTGCGCGGACTATTCTCAAATCGAATTGCGTTTGCTTGCCGCTTTTTCTCTTGACGATAAACTTGTTAGCGCGTATAAGTCGGGCGAAGATATTCACTCGGCAACTGCATCCGCTGTTTACGGCGTGGATATAAACGACGTAACTCAAGACATGCGTCGTAGCGCAAAAGCCGTTAACTTTGGTATAATTTACGGTATAAGCGATTACGGTTTGGCTACGGAATTGGGTATTTATCCAAAGCACGCAAAGTATTTTATAGAAAGATATTTTGAAACCTATCCAAGCGTTAAAACTTATATGGAAAAAAACGTAGAAGATGCAAAGAGCACGGGAAAATCGGTTACCTTGTTAGGTAGAGTTAGAAAAATACCCGAACTTTTATCATCTAACTATAACGTGAGAAGTTTTGGTGAGCGCGCGGCTATGAATATGCCTTTGCAAGGTTCTGCTGCGGATATCATAAAACTTTCAATGTTGAGAGTTTTTGACGAATTAAAGAAAGCGGGACTGAAAGCAAAACTAATATTGCAGGTTCACGACGAATTGATTATAGATTCACCATTAAACGAAGTGGAAAAAGTTAAAGAGATTTTGAAAAAAGGTATGGAGGAAGCCGTTTCTCTTGAAATACCCCTTGTTGCTGATATCGGGGAAGGAGAAAACTGGTTTATAGCGAAATAATGAAAGTAGCAATCACGGGAATAATAGGGAGTGGAAAGAGTGAAGTGAGTAAAATAGTTGCAAACTTTGGCGCAACCGTTTTATCTGCTGACACGATAAACAAAGAACTCCTTCAAGACGTTAAATATCAAGAAAAACTGAAAGAAATTTTTCCTGATGCGTTTCCCAGTGGAAAATTTGATAAAAAGAAACTGACTGAAATTGTTTTTGGGGAAAAAGAAAAACTTTTAACTTTAAACAAGATTGCTCATCCTGAAATTATGAAAAAAATGCACGAGAGAGCGGAAGGATATAATTTGGTTTTTTGTGAAATTCCGCTACTTAAAGAAGACTGGGCAAAAGACTTTGATAAGATTTGGCTTGTAAAATGCGACGATAACGCAAGAGCGGAAAGAATTTGCGCGCGAGATAACAGAAGTTTAGACGAAGCGTTAAAGATTATTGATTCGCAACGGGTTTACAAAGACATAAAATATGATAATTGCGATATAATATATAATAATGGAAACTTTGAAGAGTTAAAAGTAAAAGTGGAGAAATTATATTGCGAATTATCCGTAAAAAAGTGTTGATATTTGTATTGTGTCTTATCTTTGCGGTAACTTTGGTTACCGCTTTTTTTATATATAAAAATAATGAAATTAAATCTTTGAAATATATAACAACTGTGGAAAAGTGGTGTAAAGAATATAACGTTGACGTATATATTGCGCTTGCTACGATAGAAGTTGAAAGCGGGGGTGATGAGAACGCGGTAAGTAACGTAGGCGCGATTGGTCTTATGCAACTTATGCCCAAAACTGCAGACTGGATAGCAAAAGAGTGTGGGGTGGAAACGAACGATTATTTTGTGGTAGATACAAATATAAGATTGGGTGTCGCGTATTTAAGTTATTTGTCTAAAAAATTTTATGGAGATATGGTGTTTTGCGCGTATAACGCAGGGGAAGGCGTTGTGAAAAAGTGGATAGAAAATGGTGGTGAAATTAAGTATAAAGAAACTCAAGAATACGTGGAAAAAATAAAAAATATGATAAAAAGGATAAAAAATAAAGTCTATTTATATTAATATGTCAAAACGTGTCGCAAGAAAAGTTTAAGTATAAAAATTTTGTTTTTAATTTGCTTGTAATCCCGCATATATTTTTATAATCTCGTATATTCGCTTATGATTGCTATTGAGAAAAGCGTTGTTTTCATATAAAATATATGCAGGAGGACAACGATATGGGAAACAGCGCTATAAAGAGAATTGCAAATGAGGCGAAAAGGAGATTGAAGAACGGATATTGGGAAGATTTGTATAAAAATCGTGAAGAAGATTTGATGATGGCGAAAAAGAAGGGAGTATCGGGTGAAATAGTCGTCGATGCGTATAGACAAAAACTCGATTCAGTCATACATACAAAACAAGACGTAGTGCCTAATGAAAACGAATTGTATGGTAAAATTTATGATATCGTTTGTAGAGAAATGTGCGGAGAAACGGTATATAATCCTATAGGTATTCTAAAAAATGTCGATTATTATAATAATTTGGACGATTATGGAAAACAAAAGTATATATTCGATTTATCGGCGGTATATATCAAAACAAGGCTTGAAATTGAAAGGGAATTGAAAATTAAAAGTCTTAAAGAATAATTGCTTGACTAAATTATAATAAAATGCTAAACTTGAAAAAGCAGAGTAGACAACTTGCGTTAAGTGTTGCGGAATGGGATGTCGTCCGCAAACGAAAGGATTTCCTGCGGTGGGTTGTCGCGTCCGTTGCGATACAAGTTTTTGTATTATACAATGGACCTCTTCAATAATTTTTTGAGAGGTTTTATTTATGTCAAAATCAACAGTTTTTAGTAGTTCAAAAACGTTTTACTTGTGCAGTATTGCCGTGTTATCAGCGTTGTCTTTCGTGTTCAACGCGTTTGCGATTAACGTAACTCAAGAGATAAGCCTTGCTTTTACCTATATAGTTCCGTTTATAGCGGGAGTATTTTTAGGCCCTGTTGCAGGTTTTTCTGTTGGTGTTATAGGTGATATTATCGGCTGTATAGTTGCTCCGAAAGGCGCGTTTATGCCAACCCTTACGTTGTCTTGTGGGCTTATGGGTGTGTTACCTTGGTTAGTTTTTGCTTGTTTTAAGAAATTTCCAAAATATTTAAAAATAGTTTTAAGTTTTATTTTGGTGTTTTTAGTTTGTACGGTTTTGATAAATACCACGACTTTTTACGTAGCGTTTAGCCCGAAAGCCGATTATTTTAGTTATTTGGTTTCAAGAAATATGTTTCAAATAATTGTCGTTGCAATAAATTGCGGTATAACGTGTTTGCTTTTTAAGGCGATACAAATGGTCTTTGAAAAATACGGTTATCAAGAAAAATAATATAAAGAGGGAAATTTGAGTAGTATTCCGCAAATTGAAGAAAAAATAAGTGTTGAAAAAGCGAAATTTATTAGCCCGTTATCTCTTGCTTTTGTGGGAGATTCCGTTTATTCGCTTTACGTTCGCGCATCTTTGTGCGTTGAAACTGATAGCAAGTCGGGGGATTTAACCAAACTTACTATATCTAAGGTTTGCGCTGAAGCGCAAAGTAAACTTATGAAAGAAATTCTTCCAAAACTTGACGAGGAAGAGTTGGGTGTGTATAAAAGAGCGCGAAATGCAAAAATACATAACTTTCCGTCGCACGCAACTATTTCAGAATATAGGGAAGCGACAGGCTTTGAGGCTCTTCTTGGCTACTTGTATTTAACGGGACAAAACCAAAGAATAAAAGAATTGTTAGGAGAAAACAATGCAGATTGAAGGTAAAAATCAAGCGAGAGAAGCGCTTCGCTCGGGTAAAACGATAGATAAAATTATTGCATTAAGAGATTCACAAGATAAAGAATTATCAAGTATCGTAAAAACAGCGCTTGATAAAAAGATAAAAGTTAATTTCGTTGCGAAATCAGTTCTTGATAAAGAAAGCGTAACGGGAAAGCACCAAGGTGTTATCGCGTACACTACGGACTTTGTTTATTCCGAACTTGCCGAACTTTTTGAAAATGGCGGTAAACCTAATTTTCTACTCGTCTTGGACGGAGTAGAAGATCCTCATAACCTTGGAAGCATTTTGCGTGTTGCTGAGTGCGCGGGTGTTGACGGTGTTATTATAGGAAAACATAGGTCAGCGTCTGTAAACGAAACGGTTGTAAGGGTTTCGGCAGGAGCAAGCGAACACGTTAAAGTTGCAAGGGTTACGAACGTTAATTACGCTATCGAGTACTTGAAAGATAAAGGGGTGTGGGTGTATGCTGCCGATATGGACGGCGCACCGATGTATGATACTGATTTTACGGGCCCTTGCGCAATAGTTATCGGAAGCGAAGGCTTTGGAATACACAAAGTTACGAAAGACCTTTGCGACGGAGTAGTAACTATACCTATGTTTGGTCAAGTTAACTCCTTAAACGCATCCGTTGCAACGGGTGTCGTTGCGTTTGAAGTCGTAAGACAAAGGGTAAAGAAAAATGGTTGATTGTACGGATGAAGTTTTAGTTGAAAAAGCGCAAAACAATGATTCCGTGGCAATGACTTGTATATTAGAGCGTTATAAAGGACTTGTAAAAATGCAAGCCAGAGGTTTTTTCTTGTCGGGTGGGGATATTGACGACTTGATTCAAGAAGGCATGATTGGTTTGCATAAAGCCGTGCTTGATTATTCTAATAAAAAAGGCGCGTCTTTTAAAAGTTTTGCTCTTCTTTGTATTCATAGACAAATTATTGATGCTATCAAACAAGACGGCAGAAAGAAAAACTTGCCGTTAAATAATTATACATCAATTAACGGTACGTATTCAGACGGGGAAGAAGCGAGTTTTGTGTATTCCCTTGAAGCGGAAGGGGCAAATCCCGAAGATATATATCTTGAAAAAGAAGCAAACGACAGTTTTATGAGCGCAGTAAAAGAGATATTGTCACCGTCCGATTATCAAATATTAGAATACTATCTTGCAGCGTATTCTTACGGGGATATTGCGAAAAAAGTTGATAAAACGATAAAACAAATCGACAACGCAATACAAAGAATTAAAAAACGTATAACAAAATTTATAATTGAAGTTAGAAAATAGTGTGTTTTATTGTTGCTAAACTAAAAAACCTATGATATAATTTGATTGAGTTAGCCAGACGACCGCATCGTAAGATGAGGAAAGTCCGAGCACCACAGGGCAGAGTGCCGGGTAACTCCCGGTGAAGGCGACTTCAAGGAAAGTGCAACAGAGATATACCGCAGTTTATACTGTAAGGGTGGAAAGGTGAGGTAAGAGCTCACCAGCGTCCCGGTGACGGGACAGGCTATGTAAACCCCACTTGGTGCAAGAGAGGAGAGTGCTATGGCGGCCCGCTGACTCTCCACAATCGCT
>JAZSRG010000040.1:0-5343 GCA_045538365.1 Clostridia bacterium | reverse complement strand
ACCGTTCGTGCAAATCAAGAAGAGTAGATAGAACACGAAATACAAGAATACGTATTTAACTTTAAGCACGGCAAGAGTGAGAAGAACGATAGCGCAAAGGAGAGAAATACCAAAGAATACACCGCCAACTTTCAAAAAGTTCGTATGTTTTTCACAAGCGCTAACGCAAAGAACGGGTCCGACAATGATAACGATAGGAACGATAATAGTTATAAGTTTTGCGGTCGTGCTATCAAAACCACCGAAGTCTTTTAAGAAATAGTCGGCTATGTTGTTTAAAGAGAAGAACATAGCGGTAATAACTAAACTTAAAAATACGGAGATGACGTAGAAAACAGTTTTTCTCTTTTTACTTTTAAGGTGTATAAAGTCGTTTTTGTCTTCGTCCGTTACGTCTTCTTCCGAGCCGTCCGCGTGAACGATATGGTGCATTTCAATCTCTCTTGGATATCTATGTACTATGGTTATTGCAATGAAGAATAAGATAACGGCAAATACTAATATAACGCCTAAGAAAACGAAAGGAAATCTCCAATTATCTCCAAATAGGGTAGCCGTACCGTAAGAAATGATACCTGCAGCGGCAGGTCCCGAAGTCATAAGAACGTTTGCTTTTGGCAAAATGTTTTTGGGAAGGTATTGACCTAACGTCTTAATGGAACAACCCCAAATGCCTGCTTGAAGGGCGCCGTTTATAACGTAAATTATCCATTGTTCCGTGATAACGTTGGTGAAAGATACTAAAGCAGTAAGAACAGCTGATGCAAAAACAGTACCTGTTAAATACCATTTGATATTTATCTTGTTCATAATAAATACGAGTATTATTTGCATAACAGCGTATGCATAGAAATAATACATCATAGTTGCAGATAAGTCGGTCGGGCTAAACCAAGTTTCCATAGTCGTCTTTTCTGCAACGTACAGGTTTTTAGAACCAGTTAACATTATGTACATAAAAAAGGTTGCAATTATTAAAAACCAATATGCAATAGTTCGCTTGTTTCGTTTTTCAGTCATATTTTTATCCTTTTAGTTGATATTTTAATTATATATCTAAAATTCGAAAAAGGCAAAGAAAAACGACTAAATATTAAAATGTTATAAATAATTCTTCAAGTTAATAAATTATTTGATAAAAAAACACACTACACTCGGCAGAGTGTAGTGTGCGAATTAGTTAGACTTACTAAATATTAGTCTTTAAACTTATCAAGATCGTTTTTGGAAGTCGTACCCGTACGTTTTCCATAACCCGGTTTCTTGTATTTTTTACGTTTCTTCTCTTTGATGCTCGGTGAAATCTTCTTAACGAAGATAATTACGAGTACTGCAACGAGTGCAACGGAGAGGATTGACGCGCTAACGATTGCGATAATCGTACCTGCATCAGGACCGGGAATTTCTTCCTCTTCAGGCGTTTCGTCTTCGTCGTCTTCGTTGTTTGCTTTTACGTTGATAGAGTTAGTGAACGCATCAGTTTTAGCAGTTTCTTCGCCTGCAGTAAATTCGTCTTCGGTAATCTTCTCGATAGTTACGTCGTCAAAGAGAGCGTATCCAACTGCGTAATCTGAAGTTTTAGCAACGTCGTTTTCGTCGAGATTGTATTGACCAAGACCAAGTTTAAGAGTTACTTTGGAAAGGTCAGCGTCGTCCATCTTAACGAAGAAGGTGTAGAGTTTCCACTCGTTAGCGTTGGTAACTTCAAATGCGGAATTATCGGTATCACTCAAAGTAAGGGTGATGTTTGCCTTATCGCTTTCGCCGAGTTTGTAAACTCTTGCCCAAACGGATACTTTGTAATGAGATTTAGCGGAGAAGGTGTATGTGCTACTCGTGTAAGCGTAAGCCGTACCTGCGCCGTTGTTTTCGTCACCCATATTGTAGATAACGAGATATTCGTTACCGCCGTGAGGAGCGGGCATGTTATCGTCTATATCGAAATCGTTTTTAACGTCTTCGTCAATGTGGCTAAAGTTGATAACGCCTGATTGAGTGTATTTGTTTCCGCTCGGAGCGCTACTAATTGCGCCACCGGAGAAGTTGGAAGGTTTAGCAACACCGTCGGAAGAAGACTCGAAGGAGTCGGTCGTGAGTGAAACCTTTTTAACGGTTTGAGTTTCCGTTGCTTCGTTAAATTCGTCTTCGGTGATGGTTTTGTGCCATACGTTATCGAAGAAAGCAACACCGCTCGTCAATGCGTCTGCATCGCCCAAAGACAAGGTGAGTTTAAGGGTGGAGGAGTTAAGACCAACTTCAACGAAGAAAGAGTAAGTCGTCCAGTCCCCGTTAATATCTTTGAATTCCGTAACTTTGTTACCGTTTTTCATGGTAATTTTAGCACCGTTTCCGGAAAGGATATTCGTCTTAACGTTTACTCTAATTTCGTAATAAGTGTTAGCGGAAAGGGTGGTGGAAGACGAAGTGTATTCGTAAGCCGTTTCTCCCTTGTTCCAAATCATCAAGAGATTAGGAGCGCCGTTGAAAGAAATGTGGGGGAGAGTGTCAATTACGTCTTCGTTATAGGGGAATACGTTAAGTCCACCAACTGAGTTAGCGTTTTGAGTTAAGAGTTTGTTGAATACGGTTTCGTTAGTGATACCGGAAATAACTTCAACGCTCTTAATTGCTTCGTCGTCTTTAGCGTATGAACCAGCCCAAGAGGAAGGAACGCCGGGGAGTTCGCTCAACAAACCGTTGTCGTCAAGTTCGCTCTTTTCTGAATCAAAGTAATTGAAGTTTCCGTTAGCGATAGTAGAGGAAGCGTTTGAACGGAAAGTGTAAGAGGTTTCGGTAGATGAAGTTGCAACTGCGCTAAATTCAGCGTAGGTCATTTCTTCAAGGAACATATTTCTCATAAATACCGTACCGGACAAGAGATTGTCGGATGCGTATCTCGTTCCGTCACCAAATACTACTTTCAATGCAAATTTGTTGGATTTATATTGGTTACCGCTCAAGTTGAATACAATTTCAGTCCATTTGTTTTCAATTGTCTCTTTTCCGTCTTTGTCTTTAACGGTTTTTTCCGTGTTGATAGCGCTCAAAGTTGAGATAGTAGTGTCGTCGTCGTCACCGCCGATAACACCGTCTTCGCCTACGTTTACAAGGAGTACGTTAATACCTTTACCAGACTCAACGTTGTAAGTTTTTACCCAAAGGGACAATCTGAGAGATTGGTTTGCTTTGATATCAAACACGTTGCTAAAGGTTGCGGTGTAAGCCGTTGCTTCTTTGTTGTAGATAACCAAAGCGTTGTCAGAACCTGCTCTGTTGGTTGAGTTGTCGTCGGGGTTTTCTACGCCGTAAACGTTCTTGTCTGCAGGGTAGTTAGCAAGGTTAACAGCGCTTAAAACGGGAGCAGTGGTGGGAGCGAAAACGTCTTTGCTTTGTTCGCCCGTCCACAAAGAACCGTCAAACGGATTTTGGATATTATATCCGTCGTCTGCGCTTATGATGTTTTTTGCAGTGTAACCGATTTTGCTCGTAATTTCGTCGTCAGCCATATTGTTGAATTCGGATTCAGAAATTTCAACGAGGTCGAGTGAGTCAATAAACATTGCGCCTGATACGTAGTTGGACGTATCTCCTTCGTGACCGGTACCGAGCCAGAAATAGAGTTCTTGTGATTTGTTTTGGGTAATAGAACCCGAAACACAAATAGAGTATTCTACCCACTCTCCGTCGGTGTTAAGGTTTTCAAAGAGCGTTTCAGTACCGAGTTTAACGGTTACGCCCTTGGTGGAGTCTAATTGTTCGTCTTTGTTCTTAATACCGTAAGTGAGCAACTTAAAGGTAAGTTGATAATATTTTTCTGCTTCAAAGGTGATTGCATCAGAATAATATGCGTGAGCGGTAGGGCTCTTTTCGTTGTAAAGATAAAGCATCAAAACTTTAGAGCCTTCTACGCCGTCTGCTAAACCGATAGTGGTTTTAACGTCAACGTTTTTGAGCGCGCCGGTAGATTGGGTAGCCTTGTAGGTGTTGATATCAATGATACCACGGCTACGACCGGTAGTGGGCGCTTCGTTCTCTCCGTTATCGTCCGCGCCACGTTTGGTGTACCAGTTGTACGGAGTGGAGGTAGACGTAGTTGACGTTGAACTTGCGTTGTTAAATTCAGCGTTGGGGAGAGTAAGATTGTATTTGTCAGTCTTGTCGTTTTTGCTTGCTGCTTCGTATGCGCTTTCTTCGATTTCTACGATATCAATTTCGTCGAAGAAGGCTACGCCTTTAGAAAGAGTGTCAGAGTTTTTGTCCCCCGTACCTAAAGCAACTTTAACGTAAACGGAAGTGTTTGCCGATTTGCTTGCTTTGATGTAAGAGGTGTAAGTCGTCCACTCGCTTGAGTTGATAGATTCAAACTTTGCAATATAGTTTTTGGTAGAGTTTGAACCGTTCAAAACGTAGATGTAAGCGCCCGTTGAATCAGTTGCGATATCAGCGGTTTTAACGTTAACGGTGAGTTTGTAGTATTTGCCCTTTTCAACAGTTACTACGGAAGAGTAGTAGGAAACGGAATACTTCTCAACGTTGTTAAGCATAAGAACGTAGTTGTCGTCGCCAACTTTTCCGGGATTAGCGGAGAGATGGTATTTTTCTGCGTTGTAGTTTGCGCTTGATACGTCGATAACGCCTCTATAACTATAAGTTTTAGAGTCGCCAGAATCAACTTTGTATTCGGACGTAAAAGTCCAGTTTGCAGGTGCTTTGGGGAAAGCGTCGCCCGAGAAATACTCAAAAGAGCCGTTTCTAACGGGAGTAATTACTTCTTGTTCTTCAGTAGGTTCGTTTCCTTCTGTAGCAGGAGTTCCGTCGCACGCTACGAAAGAGAAAACGAGAACTAAAACGAGAAGCATTGAGCCCAAGATTTTCAGTAAGTTTTTAGTTTTGTCTTTTCTCATCACATTCACCTTTTTGAATTTTTTCGAGTTTATTTATTGTATATAAAATAATACTTACTTATTATATAATAAAAACATTTTGAAAGCAAACGAATATTGATAATTTTTTAAATTTTTGTAAAAACTATTCGTATGGAAAAAAATAATAATAAAAATCAAAACAAAAAAAGAATAATTTTTATAATCTGCGGGCTTTTCGTGGGCTTTTTATCAGGTTTTTTCGGCGGTGGCGGGGGTATGCTCGTAGTTCCTTTATTGATGAGCGCGGGTAAACTGCCCGAAAAAGAGGCTCACGCAACGGCAATAGCCGTTATTTTGCCCTTAACCGTGGTTAGTAGCGTGGTCTATCTTTTGTCAGGCAACTTTGATTTTAGTATAGGATTGCCAGTAGGTATCGCTTTTATACTCGGAAGTCGGATCGTAGCCATGTCGTTCTGTG
>JAZSRG010000214.1:0-3065 GCA_045538365.1 Clostridia bacterium | reverse complement strand
AACAACCTCCTTAAAAAATTATGTATTAATAATAAAACAATAATTTGCAAATGTCAAGGGTTTTCGCTAAATTTATACAAAAAATATAAATGTGCAAATCAAATAATGTTAAAATTGCGCAAAAGAAAGATGTGATAGGGATTTTTCCGCACGCTACCGCGTGCTATCGCCTCGCTAACGCTCGTTGCCCACGGGCTTTGCAACCGTTCACTGAAAGGTTGCAATTTGCCTTATGGCAAACCGCCCTTGTTCGAATCCCTGCAGTTTTTAGTGATATTCTGTTCTAACGAACAGAGTGATATTATGCCTAACGGCATAGTGATATTTTCGCTACGCGAAAGTGATATTATATTCGCCTCCAAAACTGCCCGAAGGGCAATATCACTCGCCGTAAGGCGAATATAACTGAAAAACCGACTTGTCGAAACAAGTCGGTTTTTCTGGCTGGGGAATAGGGATTTTTCCGGCGCAACGCGCCTATCGCGCCGCAAGCGGCTTGCCCACGTCGGCGAAAACAGTCCACCGGACTGTTTTCTTCCGCTTACGCTCCCTCCTTGTTCGAATCCCTGATTAAACGCAAGAGAATCAAAAAAGGAACCAATGCTTACGGACTGATTCCTTTTTTAATTGGCTGGGGAATAGGGATTCGAACCCCAACAAACAGAGTCAGAGTCTGTCGTGCTACCGTTACACAATTCCCCAATATTTAATTGAGCAATACCTATTATATTACTTTTTTAAAATAAGTCAAGAAAAAATTTAAAAAACTTTCGTTCCGCCTTGCCGTAACGGCTTGATGATAACCTGAACTTAATTTCAGGTGGGTTTTCGCCAAGCGGTTTCGCGCTCCCTTCTTCCGAACTCGGCACCGCCGCGGGAGGTCTGCAAACCCGCCGCCTGAGCAGAAATCCCTTTTTATTATCTTGTAGGGTTATATAAGCCAGGATACACGCACAAGGCAGAACAGAATAATTGAAAATTGAAAGTTGAAAGTTGAAAGTTGAAAATTAAGGTGTGCCAAAGGCACAAATAAATTCGTTTCGCTTTGCGAAACACCGAAATTTTCCATTTTCCATTTTCAACTTTCCATTAGTAACCAACAACTCGTTGTCGGTTACTTCTCGTCTATTTCAAAACGGTCTTCAAGTCGGTCAACAAAAGCGTCGGCAACGGTTTCGTATTCGTCGTCATCTTCAATATCGCTAAAATATTCTTCACCGTTTTCTTCAAACACTTTAACTATTACAAGTTCGCCCGAATCGTCAAGCATATCTTTTGGGTCTTCGTATTGGGGAAGTAATGCCAAGTATCTGCCCATATCGGTTTCGATTGCGTCTAAAACCTCAAAATTATATTCCTTTCCCTCGTCGTCAACAAGAGAAATAAGGTCAGGATTATATTCTTCGTTTTTGATGTTGTCACTCATATTATTATCCTCCAAAAACATATATATTATTAAACATCGTACCTTTATATTTTAACCCAAAATCTACTTTCAGTCAATAGAATAGTTTTCCTTTTGTGCAAATAGTCAAAAACGGTTTACATAATTTGGTTTTTTATACAAAATATCCAAAAGTTATTAACTTTTTGTTGACAAGTTGTGGATAATGCTTTATAATAAAGGCGAAGAGAAAAGAAAGGAGCGGCAAAACGCTATGAGGGAAACTCCACCAGCAATTTTAAAAAAATAAATTGAAAGGCGTGAGTCCAATGTACAGGTAAATCTGTCAACCCAAAAACTATAATATAGAAAAGGACTGAGTCCAAAGGTTTAGTTTGCTTTTAACTCAAAACAAATTTTAAGTAAAGGCGTGAGTCCGAAAACTTAGTTAGTTTTAAATCAAACAAAAATTTATACAGACGGTGAGTCCGATGTACAGTTAAAATTTAAACTAAAAATATTTGCGTATTACGCGCAAAAGAAAGAAAAATTTAATGATTGAACAAATAATATAAAACCCCCACAGGTGAAAGATGTGGGGGTTTGCTGTTTTTAATAAGCACGTCAAATAAAAACCTTTAGGGTATCAACATAGTTTTCAGGTTTAAAGCCTCCGCGAGCAGATGGATGTCTCAAGCCATATACCTGTAACGGTTTATTCAATTTAACTTCTACATTTTTATGTTCTAAATTTGGCTTGTATGAGAAAATACCGATATAATCCCTTGTTTTGCCAACATATATACTTGGATTATCAAAGTCAACATTTTCGCTATCGTCTGAAAGACTTGGTAGTGCATTAAAAACTCGTCGACCAAAACAAATAACTGCGTCAATATTATGTTCGTTTATAAAGTTAAACAGAGCGTTGTTATAGTCTTTTCTATGTTCTTTTATTTGCTTAAGCGCCCTATCGTCTTTTATTCCGCACAACACATCAATAAAATTCCCAAAATAAAACCTCGACCAAAACTCTCGGCGCTCGGATTCTGTTTTTGTTGACTGTCCAAAAGACCATACAATTTTATTAAAAAATTGCAAATTATATTTGTTTGGGTCAATTATATATTCTTCTACAACCGATGCTGTGGTATAACTTGCCGGAACACCGGCAACAGTGTCCTTGCTATCTGATTTGTTGCTAACGTGATGTGATTCGCCTAAAATTAAAATTCTTTTCGGCTTAAGTTCGGCGGTTTTGCCGTGAAATACTCCGTGGTGCACAAAGCCAATCTCCTTTCGTTGTCTAATTTATAACCGCTTTAAAAATTAAAATTAGTCTCTAAATTTATAAAAACTAACAAAACGTTGAATTTTTAAACCGATTCAAGAGCAAATAAAAAGTTGAAAACAAACACGGTAAATGATATAATAATGCTATTATATTACATTTAAAAGGGTGATGGAATGAAAAAATTATTATCTTTAGTTTTAGTAATTGCTATTATAATCTGTGCCGTGCCGTTTGGTGCGTTTACATTTAGTGTGAGCGCGGTGACGGAGTATACTGATGGTTATTATACCTATAGAGTTTTAGACGGCGTGGCAAGGATATATAGTGTTAATACTGCTATTAGCGGTGACATAACAATACCAAACACACTTGGCGGATGCAACGTTA
>JAZSRG010000005.1:0-3159 GCA_045538365.1 Clostridia bacterium | reverse complement strand
TATTGATATGATTATAATTATAAAAAGCCCGTATTGTCAAGCAATTTTTAAGTATTTTAAAAATATTTCGCCGTAGTAAAACTTACCACGGCGAATATCCATTATTTTCGTGTAAAATTATTCTTCGTCTTTTTGTTTATTATCTGCTTTTTCTTTTTTATTTTCTTTCATTTTGGTGATAAATTTAATTCTATCGTTTTTAACAAGATAGATAAACGTTACTACCAAGGCGCTGATTACAACAGCAAAGAAAGCAAATACTAAAATGTATAACTTTTTGTTTGATGAGAAAGTACCCTTTGCTTCGCTAATTTCTTCGTAAGGCTCTTTGTCGGGCGCTTTTTGCGGATCGGACAAGGTTGCCCAGTCAACGTACTCTAAACCTGCGTCTTGAACGTAATCGGGTAATACGGTTTTAACAATATAATCAACTACTTCAGACTTGGTGTTAGAATAAGAAACTTCGAGTACTCCATTACCTTTATCTACAAATTTGAAACCATTTCTAATTTCATTACGTTGCAAATAAATATTGTATAACTTATCGCAAGTATGGTCGTAAATTTCGTCGTTTTTATCTTCGAGTAATGATTTAAACGCATCAACGTCCTTTGCGCTCTTATATTTTAAATCAAAGGTGTAACTGTAAATATCAATAGAAGAAACATCAATATAAACCGTACCGGACAAGGTATTCAATCTTTCAATACCGTGTTTGCACAAAAGTCTAATCAAAGTTTCGCACTCTTCTTTCGTTGAAGCGGTACAAGAAACGTCAACTACGAGAGTATTGGTTTCGTGACTAAATGCAAATTTATTTTTTAATTGAGCGGGTTCGTATAATATACCCGTTTCTTCGTAATAAGACTCGGATACACGCAACAAAACTGTTTCTTCATTGAAAATAATCTTTTCAAAAGTTGCGATAAGGCTGTGAGCCGTATTGTAACCTGCTTGGAAATTCGGCGTACCGCTATTATCAGTAAAGTCTTCTTCCAATTTGTCAATATCAACGATAAGTTGAGCGGTTGATTTATACGTTGTTTTTTCCGTAGTGTTACCGTAGAAAAATCCCAATACACATCCGAGTACGGCAGCAATCAACACTACCCACCAAAATGCTTTTACTATATTTTTTGCATCGTCGCGAGAAAACTCCATTTTTACCTCCAAATATGCGCTTTTTCCAAGCGCACAATCATACGCAAGTATTTTAACACATCAGTAATAAAAAATCAAGTCTTATTATATAAATAATGTTTATCTTTCCGCTTCTAACAAAGAAATTAATCTTTTTTCCACCTCTTCTCGACCTTGTCCAGACCAAGACGACGTTAAAATTACGTTTTCACGACCAACTCCTATAGATGACGCCAACTCCGTTTTGGCTTTATTTTGCGCCATTTTGGATAATTTATCGGCTTTTGTTGCTATAATGGTGAACGGAATATTGTTGTGATACAAAAATTTTGCAAGCATTTTATCGTTTTCGCCTGCCACGTGTCTTATATCAAGCAAAAGAAAAACGTGGATAAGTTTTTGGCTCTCTAACAAATAAGAATCTATAAGTTTCGCCCATTTCTCTTTTTCTTTGTCCGATACTTTAGCAAACCCGTAGCCCGGTAAATCCACGAAAACTACTTCGTCGTTGATTTTAAAGTAGTTTAACAATCTCGTGCGCCCCGGCTCGCTTGACGTTTTCGCTAATTTCTTTTGCCCCGTGAAAAAATTGATAAACGAAGACTTTCCAACGTTCGACTTCCCTGCTATTGCAATTTCGGGTAGTTCGTACGTTGGAATATTCGCTTTATCAGCAACAGATATTAAAAATTCCGCCTTTTTTACGTACATTAAACTAATGCCTCTTCAAATACTTCTCTAACCGTTTTAACAAAAACGAAGTTGATTTTTTCTTTTACCGTCAAAGGTAATTCGGCTACGTCTTTTTCGTTTTCGTATGGAACTATAACGGTTTTTATTCCTTCTCTTACTGCGGCGAGAGTTTTTTCTTTAAGTCCGCCTATCGCAAGCACTCGACCTAAAAGAGTAATCTCTCCCGTCATTGCAACTTGAGTCTTGATTGCGCGGTTTGTAAACGCGGATAGCATTGCAGTTGCGAGCGTTATACCGGCGGACGGTCCGTCCTTTGGAATAGCGCCTGCAGGAACGTGTACGTGAACGTCGCTATTTTTGATTTTTTCCATGCTTATACCTAATTTTTCAGCGTTTGACTTTATATAACTTAACGCCGTTATAGCCGACTCTTTCATAACGTCGCCAAGATGTCCCGTCAAAGACAAATCGCCTTTTCCGCTCATCAAAGTAACTTCAACGGACAAAGTTTCGCCACCAACTGCCGTCCACGCAAGTCCGTTAGCAAGTCCCACGGTGTCGGTCGTTATCTTTTTAGAACGATGATATCTCGTAACGCCTAAATATTCTTCTATTTTTTTGTCGTCAGCCTTTATAGAAACTGCTCCGTCAGACAATATATCTTTAACTGCCTTTCTGCAAACGCTTGCAATTTCTCTCTCTAACTGTCTAACGCCCGACTCTCTCGTGTATCCGTTGATTAAAAATCTAACGGCTTTTTTAGTAAATTTAAGTTGGTCTTTCTTTAAACCGTGTTTTTCTAACTGCTTGGGTATCAAATGACGAACGGCAATTTGCTCTTTTTCTTCTTCCGTGTACCCCGTCATCTCTACTATTTCCATACGGTCTAAAAGGGGCGCGGGAATTTGTTCAGCGTAGTTTGCCGTTGCTATAAACATAACTTCGGATAAATCAAACGGCGCTTCTATATAGTTGTCGCTAAATCTTCCGTTTTGTTCTACGTCCAAAACTTCGAGCATTGCGCTTGACGGATCGCCCTTATAGTCGCTTGACATTTTATCAATCTCGTCTAACAAAAATACGGGATTCATACTTTTAGCGTTTTTCATGCTCGATATTATTCTACCCGGCATTGCGCCAACGTAAGTCTTTCTGTGTCCTCTAATTTCCGCTTCGTCGTGGACACCGCCAAGACTCATTCTAACGTATTTTCTGCCCAACGCTCTTGCAATAGACTTTGCAATAGAAGTTTTACCAACTCCCGGAGGGCCAACTAAACAAAGTATAGTGCCTTGTCCTTTATTGGTCATTTGACGAACTGCAAGG
>JAZSRG010000135.1:0-3021 GCA_045538365.1 Clostridia bacterium | reverse complement strand
TCAACAAGCCTTCGACCGGATACGCCGAGCATTCTACAAACGGCAAGAGATGCAAGCAAATTATATCTATTAAACTCCCCTAAAAGTTTGCTTTCAATAAGATAAACTTCATCCATAACGTTTGCAACGAAAGTTTGTTTTTCATTACTTTCATTAAAGTCTATTCCAAATACGTCCGCAGGATTTTCTATACCGTAACTCAAAACGGACGATGCTCTTTTTTGCATAATTTCTCTGCCTTCTTTAGTGTCCGAATTTACTATGCAATACTTGCAAGATTTTTCGTCAAAGAAATCTAATTTTACTTTTGTATATTCTTCCATCGTTTTAAAATAATCAAGGTGATCTTGAGAAATATTTGTAAAAACACCAATATCAAAAAAGATATTGCAAAGTCTATTTTGTGCGATTGCATGAGCCGAAACTTCACAAACGACACACATTACGCCATCTTTTTTCATTTTTGCAATTATTTCATAAAACTCTTTGCACCCAGGCGTCGTATTTAGTAAATCTATGTGATTATCACCCCAAGTAGCCCCTAACGTTCCTATATATCCCGTTTTAAGACCTGCATAATTCAAAACGTTTGATATAATTTTAGACGTACTCGTCTTCCCGTTCGTACCCGTTATTCCTATAATCATCATTTTACGCAAAGGATAATCATAAAATTTATTTAAAAAATCTTTAAAACTTCCTTTTAAGTTCTTTACAATTATATTGTTTTTAATACTTATTTTTTCTTCACTTATTATAGCAACTGCCCCATTTTGAACACTTTCATTTGCGTATTTTATCCCAAGTTCACCAGTTGTAAACACAAAAAATACTCCGTTTTTTTGAACTTTTCTCGAATCATCAAATACACCGCTTATCTCACAATCTTCAAACTCACCAACGTAATCAACGCCATAAAGCAATTCACTTATTTTCATACCGTACCACCTGTTTTATTTTATTAGTTCAAATCACACTTTATGTACGCAACGGTATACGTATTTACCAAACTTCCCGCAACGGGAATTTGTTCTACAACAACACCACTTCCATCACATTCATAAGGAATTTCTAAAGATGCAAAAATCTTATTCGCCTCACTCACAGTTTTGCCCACAAGATCAGGCATTTCAAAATATTTGTCATAATTTTCATCCATTAAAGATTTATCTTTTGGTATATCGAATCTTTGGAATATATTAGAAAAAATTTCACCAACGTAAGGCGCTGCAACCAAACTACCGTAATACACCCCCGTGCTTGGCTCGTTTATAGTCAAAAGCACGGCGTATTGCGGATTATCAACGGGAGCAAAACCTAAAAAAGAAGAAATATACGCGCCGCGCTGAATAACACCGTTTTTATACTTTTGCGCTGTTCCCGTCTTCCCTCCAATCCTATACCCATCAACGTAAGCAAGTTTTCCACTACCTTCACTTACAACTTCTTCAAGCAAATCCGCAACCTGTTTGCTAACGCTTTCGCTTATTACCTGTCTTTTTGGGTTAGGCGTTGCTTGAAAAACAACTTTGCCTGAATTATCCACAATAGACTCGCAAATATACGGAGTCATTAGTTTTCCACCGTTTACGCTTGCGCACGCCGCGCTAAGTAATTGTATAGGTGTTACAGCAACTGCGTGACCAAAACCCATTCTCGCCAAATCCACGGTTTTTACCGTGTTTTGACTAATCAAAAGTCCTTTGGTTTCCCCACTCATATCTATTCCCGTCTTTTCCATTAAACCAAACTTTTTATAATATTCGTAGGTTTTGTCAATTCCCACACGTAAAGCCAAATCGATAAAAACGGAGTTGCAACTATTTTTTACACCTTCCGCAAAAGTTTGACTACCGTGACCGATAGTTTTCCAACATTTTATCCTTTGTCCGTCAACTATTCTATATCCCGGATCAAAAAACAAACTATCTTTATTTACCACACCTTCGTTAAGAGCAATTGCCGTCGTTAAAATCTTAAAAGTCGAACCGGGCTCGTAAACATCGGTAATTATTCTATTTTTCATATTTTCATAGAGTACTCCAACCTCATTTCGGGGCGGATTATTCAAATCAAAGCCGGGCGCGTTCGCCATGGCAAGTATTGCGCCCGTTTGCGCGTTCATTATGACACAGGATGCGCTAACCGCTTTATGCGTTTCTATTGCCCCGTAAACCGCTGATTCTGCAAAACTTTGAATAGCATTATCCACAGTCAAAGTCACGTTCAACCCTGCCTTTGCAGGTACGTAACTAACCGTAGTTCCAGGGAGTTCTAACCCCGTTAAATCAGACTCCGTTAAAAGCGTACCGTCAACCCCCGCAAGATATTTATCCAATGTGTTCTCAAGCCCTTCTTGACCTACTCCGTCAACGTTCGTGTAACCCAAAACTTGTGTTAAAAAGTTCCCGTATGGATAGTATCTTAAAGTATCTTCGGAAAAATAAATGCCCGAAATATTTTTTTCTTCTATTTCGAGCATTTTTTCTTTCGTTATTTTTTTAGCAACGGTAATTTCGGATACCTTTTTGCCGTTTATTTTATTAAACAACGTATTATAATCAATATCTAAAACTTGAGATATTTGTTCACATAAATACTTAACGTCTTCAACAGCCCTCGGTCTTACGTATAACGTGTAAAGCGTTGCCGTGTCCGCCAGTACCACGCCGTTTCTGTCATATATAGCCCCTCTTTTTGCTTTTAAGGGTAAATCGCGCGTCCATTGAGAAACGGCTTTTACTTGCAAATTTCTTCCATCGACAAACTGTATAAAACCTATACGACAAACTACCGCACAAAAGAAAAAAGTTATTGAAATCAATAAAATCAATAACTTTTTTCTAATGGGATATAGAGATTGTTTAGAATAATTCAATTTTTTCCCCCGATATATTAGCCTCCTATTACACCGTCAAGCCAATCGCATACGCTATCAAACCAACTGGTGTTTCCTTCGTATCTTTGGGGAGTTCCTACGTTCATCATCGTATAGCCGCCTGCATAAACTGCATTTTGAAG
>JAZSRG010000001.1:0-1760 GCA_045538365.1 Clostridia bacterium | reverse complement strand
ATGGCTACGATCCGACTTGAAGTATTATTCATTATATAATAAAGTGCGAAATATGATTTTGTCGGGCGAGTATAAGGCAGGGGAAAAACTTCCGTCCAAAAGAGTTATGAGTGATATGACGGGATACAGCCAAATTACGGTTGCAACAGCCTACGACGTTTTACAAGCCGAAGGATATATCGTGTCTCGTGAGCGAAGCGGATATTTCGTTTGTAAAATTGACGGATTTGAGAGAACGCATTTGCCGAGCGGTGTTAAAATTAATTACGTAAGCGACGATAGGGCGTTGCAAAAACCCACCCTTGAAACTTCGGTTTGGTTTAAAACTATCCGCAAGGTTTTGTCAGATACCCCGGACGAACTTTTTCAAAAGTCGCCCAATAAAGGTTGCGCGGTGCTACGTAACGCCATAGCCGATTATCTATATAGATATAGGGGTATGATAGCCGATCCTAAAAGAATAATAATAGGCTCGGGCTCGGAGCAACTTTACGAGAGCGCGGTTAAAGTTTTAGGAAGAGATAAAGTTTTTGCTATAGAAAAACCTGCCTACGCTCAAATTAGAGCCGTTTATGACGGAGCGGGAGTAAAGGTTCAAGAACTATCTTTGGGCATTGACGGAATAGAGTCCGTAGAACTTAACAAAGACTTTGACGTTTTGCACGTAACTCCCTTTTATAGTTATCCGTCGGGTATTACCACGTCCATTTCCAAGCGCTACGAGTATATGAAAAGGGCGGAAGCGGGGGCGTATATTATAGAAGACGACTTTGCAAGCGAGTTTTTTATGCCCGGACATCCCGTTGAGTCCCTTTATTCGCTTGATAAATTTGGTAAAGTTATATATATAAATACCTTTTCTAAAAGTTTGTCCCCGTCCATGCGTATGGGGTATATGATTTTACCCGAAAATCTTTTAGACGAGTACGACAAAAAACTTGGAAAATACTCTTGCACCGTTCCCGTTCTCGACCAATACGTTTTAGCGGAGTTTATCTCAAGCGGTAACTTTGAAAGGCATTTAAACAGAGCAAGACGAAATATGAATTTTTCAAAAAAACAGTAAAAATTTTTAAAAAAATTAAAAATTAAAATATTATTTTGAAGATTTGGAGAATAAACAACGGTTTCTATTGACGAAACCGTTTTCTCGTGTTAAAATAAACTATAATCTTTTGGGGGTAAGAAAATGGGATATAAAAGTGATATTGAAATAGCGCAAGAGTGCACGATGCAACCGATTTCAGACGTTGCTAAAAAAGCAGGTATTGACCTTGACTACATAGAGCCGTATGGAAAATACAAAGCCAAAATCGACTACACGAAGTATAAAGATAAAGCGCCGAAAGGTAAACTTATTTTGGTAACGGCGATAACTCCCACTCCTGCAGGATAAGGAAAGACTACGACCACGATAGGTTTGTCGGACGGTATGTGCAGACTTGGAAAAAATTCTCTCGTTGCTATTCGCGAGCCCTCGCTTGGTCCTGTTTTTGGCGTAAAAGGTGGCGCTGCGGGCGGTGGATACGCTCAAGTAGTGCCTATGGAAGATATAAACCTTCATTTTACGGGGGATTTGCACGCAATAGGCGCGGCAAATAACTTGCTTGCCGCAGTCCTTGATAACCATATTTATCAAGGAAACGAACTTAATTTAAACCCTGAAGCCATTACTTGGAAACGTTGCGTTGATATGAACGACCGTCAACTTCGTGCGATTCGCGACGGTATGGGTAAAGCCACTAACGGCGTGGAAAGAC
>JAZSRG010000113.1:0-2505 GCA_045538365.1 Clostridia bacterium | reverse complement strand
ACGAATTAGGTATCAAGATATTTAATGAAAACAACCTTGACGGACTTAAAGACGTTATTTTAGACTGTAACGTTAAATATAGTGGCAACGGAACGCCTTTTATTATCCGCAAAATGATTGACGGCGAAGAATTTGCGTTTTTTGCAAACGTTGAAGGCGACGAAATCAACAAAGGCGTTATCACGGCTTACGGCAGAGAAAAAGAAGTTATTCTCTACCCCGGAGATATTTATTATATTTCTAAAAACTACGATAATATCCCCGATATTCCTGAAAAATTCGATACTTATTGCACGTTGCCCGATAAACTAAACGTTAAGTTTGAAAAGCCCAACAATATTCTTCTTGAAAGATTTGAATTAAACGGCGAATGTTTATCCAAGATTGACGAGTGCAACGAATACGATTTTGTATTTGAGTCCACTTTTGACACGGAATTAAAACTTCATATTCCTAATTTTGCATTAGAAATTATTAAGGAAGTTTATTTTAACGGCGAAAAGTTAAGTGATAAAACCGCAGAACTTGTATTTGACGAGAAATATTATTACTACACTCTCAATGCTAAAACGGGTAAAAACGTTATAAAACTTACAAAAAACAACGTACTTGGTTTTACTGAAAGAATATTCGTTGACGGAGAGTTTGACGTTAAGATTGATGCAGAATACGACGAATACAAACGCACAATTAGTATTTATAACGCAAAAACTTTCGTACCTAAAAACGCAACTGTTACTATCTACCCTCGACGCGATACGTTATCTATCAACGAGTCTTGGGCAACTCAAGGTCAACCCTTCTATTCTGGTAGATGCACTTACGAGTACTCACTCAACTGTGATACCGACGGACAATACCGTATTGTTATTCCCGAAGTTAAGGCAATTGTAGATATGTACGTTGACGGAAAGTTTGTAGGACAATTATTCCATAAACCTTTCAACTTTGAGTTAAATTTAGAGAAAGGAATACACGAATTAAAATTCTTAATTACAAACACTTACGGAAACGCTCTTGAAGGATACGCTGAAGAAAGTGGTATAACTAAAGGCATTGTTATTGAAAAACGCTAAAAAAATAAAAACAAAACCCTGTTTAGTATTATATTAAACAGGGTTTTTTGTTACACTTTAAGTTATTTTTTATTAAAATATACGTCTTTATTGCGATTTACTACTCCTTCAACTGGTTTATAGTTAGGAGAATGTTTTATCGTATTAATAACGTCGGTTGCAATAATTTTTATCTTATCGAGTTTCCACTCAAACGGTCTATCCCCAAATCTTGCAACGTATTCTTCAAAATCATAACCTAAGCCATATATATCGTCGTAAAGATACATTAACTCCATCATAACGCGATCGGATACGTAGCCTTCGTATATTGCGTAGAAAAATTCGTTTAAATTACCGTATCTCTTCTCAAAGTGATTTATTAATTCACAAATATTAGTTATTCCGTTAGCCATTTTTTATTTGTTTCCGCAAATTTCTCAAGGAAAAATAGCGGACATTTTTTCTTAAGTTCATCAAGTATTCCACCACGAGAAAAACTATAATACTTATCTCCTGCAACTATTACGTGATCACAAACGTTTATATCAATATGCGCAAGTGATTCAATTATTTTTCTCGTCATTTCTATATCTTCAGTTGACGGATTAGGGTTATGAGACGGATGATTATGAGCAAGCACGATACTTACCGCTCTATCTTTTAGCGCTTGTTCGTGTATGGCTCTAAGGTCTATTTGAACGTTATTAACCAAACCTTTATTCATTCTATTCGTACGAATTATATTACCTTGAGAATCTAAACTCAACATAATAAACTCTTCTTTCGTTGCATCAAAAAGTAAATTCCTTAGATAATCAATGGTTTGTGTCAAACAAGTTAAGTTTGAAATATTATAACTTTTGTCTTCTCTATACTTTACTGCAATTTTAGGTAAGGCTTTAATAAGCACGGCGGCGTTATCCGTCATACCTTCGATTTCCTTTAATTCTTCAATGGACGCATCAAAAACTTCGGAAAATTTACCGAATTTTTTAATTAGTTTGTGCGCAATTTCATTGGTATCTTTATAAGGAATACCAAAGAACAACAAAAACTCTAAAATCTCGTGTTCTTGAAAAGATTCTAAACCGTGTTCTTTGAATCTAGTTTTAACGCGTTGACGATGTCCTGTATGTAAACCCGAATCTCTTTTGTCTGCCATAATATTTCCTCTTCCTTTGTGTAATTATATTATACAATATAATAGAATTTTTTCCTAATACTTTTCTTAAAAAATAAAAAATTATTAATTTAAATAAAAAAAAGACGGCACATTAAAGTGCCGTCTATAAATTATTTTGCATATTCTACACTACGAAGTTCACGAATAACGTTAACCTTAATTTGTCCGGGATAATCTAACTCTGCTTCGAGTTTTTTAGCGATTTCCTTTGCCATAAATACGGTTGACTCATCATTAACTTCTTCAGGTTTAACCATAACTCTG
>JAZSRG010000013.1:0-1507 GCA_045538365.1 Clostridia bacterium | reverse complement strand
ATAAGCATCGGTTGGGACCCAGGAATGTTCTCTATTGCAAGAATGCTTTTTGGCGCGGTTTTGCCCGATGGTAACGATTATACTTTTTGGGGTAAGGGCGTTTCGCAAGGTCATAGTGACGCGCTTAGAAGAATTGACGGGGTTAAAAACGCTATTCAGTATACAATTCCCAAAGACCAAGCGCTTGAAAAAGTTAGAAACGGTGAAAATCCAGACCTTACTGCAAGAGATAAACATCTTCGCGAATGTTTTGTTGCGGTTGAAGACGGCGCAGATAAAAACAGAATTGAACGAGAAATAAAGTCAATGCCTAACTACTTTGAGCCATACGATACTATCGTTAATTTTGTAAGCGAAGAAGAAGTTAAGACTATGCAGAAAAGACTTTCACACGGTGGGTTTGTAATTCGTTCGGGAAACACTACCGACGAGAACAAACAACTTTTAGAACTTTCCTTAAAACTTGATAGTAATCCCGAGTTTACGGGTAGTGTTTTAACTGCGTATGCGAGAGCGGTTGCTAAACTTTCTAAGGAAGGAAAAGTCGGTGCAGTAACTGTTTTTGATGTTCCACTTAAATACTTGTCGCCAGAAACGGAAGATGAGTTAAGAGCGCACTTGTTGTAAAACAAAGGGGGGAATATGGCAAAGAGAAAAAGCAAGAAAAAAGTTTCGTGGAAATCGTTATTTTTAACAATATTGTTTATAATAATTTTACTTGCAGGCTATTACGTTTATACGAATTATATTAAGGACAAAGAACCCGATGACGATGGTGGTGCGCCTGTAGTTACAACGGGAGCAATATCTTTTCACTTTATGACGCTCGGCAACGAATATGCGGGTGATTGCACTTATATTAAGGCTGGCGATAACGATATTCTAATAGACGCAGGTAGTAGAGCGAATAGTATAGACGATATAAAGAATTATATTGATAATTATGTTACTGACGGTAAACTTGAATACGTTATAGTAACGCACGGCGACCAAGACCATATTGCAGGGTTTGCTAAAAAAGACGGAAGTATATTTGATCTTTATGAATGTGAAACGATAATTGGTTTTCCGTGAACGAATAAAACTACTCAAACCTATTATAATTACGTAGCAGAGCGTGATGCGGAAGTTGATGTTGGAGCAAACCATTATACTGCGTTGGAGTGTTATAATGAGCAAAAGGAAGGGGCGCAAAAAGAATACAAGTTGTCGGAAGATGGTAGTTTGAAATTTGAAATTCTTTATAATTATTATTATGAGCACGATACTGATGATGAAAACGATTATTCTGTTTGCGTTCAGTTTTCTCACGGTGAACGAAAGTTTCTTTTCACGGGCGATCTTGAAGAAAAAGGCGAAGAATATCTAGTTCAGTATAATAAATTATCACAAGTAGAATTGTTTAAGGCGGGGCATCACGGCTCAAAAACTTCGTCTAATGATTGCTTGCTCGATATTATTAAACCTAAAATTTACGTAGCGTGTTGAAGTCGGATCGTAGCCATGT
>JAZSRG010000061.1:0-15758 GCA_045538365.1 Clostridia bacterium | reverse complement strand
AGTATAACATATATTATAGTTTTTATCAACAACTTTTTTCGGACAAATTTCGACAAGGATTTTTGCGTTTTTTATACAAAAAAAGCGTAGCAATTGCTACGCTTTACGTTTTTGTGTTTTTAAGATAATTCGTTATCGTCTTGTTTGGTAAATTTTTTAAAACTCTTATATATTCCACATCTCCAACAAAGAATCATACCAAGTACTGCACCAACCACTGCTTGAAGTATTTGATAAGGCATTTTCAAAATAGCATATTCTGGCGTGCTATATATAAACGCTCTTCCTAAAGAATATCCAACTATCATAATTACCGCACCAATCGCTACACCTATTCCAGACGAAATAACGGGGTGCTTTTTCATTACGTAATGAGAAAATACGGAAATAACAACCGCTTGTACTCCGTGCGTAACTAACGATACGAACATAGGTGTTGGATAAAACAATAAATCACCAAGAAAAGCACCTATTCCTCCAACTATAAATGCAGAAAACGGATTTAGCATTATTGCTGCAAGACAAATAACCACGTCGTTCATATACAAATGCCCCCCAGGAACGGGAACACCAAAGGAACTCATTGCTACGTTCAACGCCATAAACATTGCCGTAATACACAAATAAATAGTATTTTTACGTGTTTCTTTTTTCATATACCCTCGTTTTTTAATTTTGACAATATTATATGCCTTTTTTGGTTATATTGCAATAATCAAAACAAGAGTATTTTATAATATCAGATAGGTACAACTTATTTTTTTTGCTCTTTTATTCTCTTACCCATTTCTTTAAGTATTTCAATAGACGGAGCAGGAATTCGACCTAAGTGGTCCGGACCTACGTTTAAGAGAAGGTTTACGCCGTGGCTATTTACCCTTTCTTTTATCTCCATAAGTTTATCCACGCTTTTCCAGTTGTTGTCAAAGCCTTTGTATCCCCAAGTGTCGTTCATAGTAACGCACGCTTCGCCCAAGCCGTCCCAGTCTTTGTCAGGAAGTTTATTGTCCCCAAAAGAGTAAATATCGCCAAGTCCGTTACCGATACGGGAAGGAACTAAGCAATCTGGTTGATATGATTTTACCAAGTCGTAGAGTTCTTGGCTTTGCTCCAAAGTAATCTCGCAATCGTCGTCAAACCACACCAAAAGAAGGTCGCCGTATTTGGTCAAAATTTCTTTGAGTTGGGGTTTTATCTTTTTCTCTAAACAAATATTAAAGTCTTTTTTCTCTTTATCGGGGAAATCCCAGTTATTCGCCCAGTCACAACCGAGCCACGGATCTACGTAATGCACGCCACCGCCGTGTTCTTCGTGGAAGTCGAGTTCTTGAGAGTAGTATAGACCGAGTTTCATATCGTACTTTTTGCAAGCGGCAGCGAGTTCAGCAACTACGTCGCGACCAAAAGGAGTTGCATCCACCACGTTATAACTATCAACGTCGGACTTGTACATAGCAAAACCTTCTTGGTGTTTGCTCGTGAAAACGATATATTCCATACCTGCCTCTTTTGCAAGTTTTACCCATTCTTCGGCATCAAAATAGATAGGATTGAAAACTTTGGCAAGTTCTTCATATTCTTTAATAGGTATATGATAATAAGTCATTAACCACTCGCTGGGGAACGGGGTGCGTTGACCTTTCCACTCGCCTGCAGGGATAGAATACAATCCCCAATGTATAAACATACCAAATTTCGCTTGTTTGTACCACTCTTTGTTATTCATAATTATCCGTCCTTTCACTTTTTCAAAATTATAGCATTTTTATTTTTTTTAATCTATATAAATATTTTCATAAATACGCTCTACAGTGTGTTTCAAGGGTTAAAAAACACGAAAAATGGCTGTTTCTTTCTCTAAAGTTTGTTTTGTGCCTTATTTTACTTGCTTTTTTGGGAGCATTATTATATTATTTCTTTGAAAGGTTTAGAAATATGGAAATCGCTCTCAATTTTTTATAAGCGTTATTATATTATTTCTTTGAGAGTTTGACCGCTATATCGGTGCGTCGAGGACGTCGCTATTTCGGTGCGTCGAGGACGTCGCACCCTACTACAATATTGATTTTAGACTAATTAGGAAAAAACTATGAAGATTACGCATTTGGATGATTATTTAACGACGGAGGACGAGCCGATAGGGTTTGAACTCAATCCTTTTTCTCCCGACGGCGACGGCAGATTGCACACCCACGCTTTTTTTGAAGTCGTGTATATGGTGGACGGGCACGCGCGACACGAGATAGTTGGAAAGTCGGGGGAAAGAACAATAAGCAAACTCGATAAAGGTAGCGTTATCCTTTTAACCTTGGACGAAGCGCACCACTTTTTGAGTGACAAAGACTCGAAGTATCTGCACCGCGACGTCGTTATTCGTAAAAGCATTTTTAAAGAGTGTTGTGATTTTTTGTCCCCCACCTTGTACGACGAGATAATAAACAAGTCGTGTCCTATGCAAATCACGGTATCGGATGAGAAAATCGTACAATTTGAGCAAAAAATTAAACTAATAAATAAAATTTTGCCGTCTAAAAAAGAACAAAAGAAAACTATTATAAAAGCCTTCGTGGTGTCTTTGCTTGAGTGTTTTTGCGTGTCTGACACGGAAGAATATTTTAACAACTTCCCCACTTGGTTTAACGAGTTTTTATCAAACTTTCACCGAATCGAGTGTATAAAGGCGGGGCTACCTGAAATAGTTTCCTACTGTAACTACGACAAAAAATATCTTTGTTGCGTATTTAAAAAATATACGGGTGTTACTATGACGGAATACTTAAACGACGCAAGACTAAACTATGCCGTAGGGCTTTTGCAAAACACGAGTAAGACGGTATCGGATATAGCGTTGGAACTTGGGTTTTCGTCCGTTTCTTACTTTAACGTTATATTTAAAAAGCGGTTTGGAGCAACGCCCAAAGAGATGAGAAAAAAACCGCGTTACAAGTCGTATATAACTAAAAAAAGCACTTTTTAAAGTGCTTTTTTCTTTTATGTGTTTTTTCCTACGCCAAGCAAGTGGTAGTAATAAACGGGTATTGCGCTCCAACCGTGACAAAGGCTACCTGCTCCGTCAAAGTCCGCTTCGCCTTTTTCCGTTTCCCAAAAACTCGTTGCGCCCGCGTCTAACATTTTGCCGTACTTTTTGTCAATTTCTTGTAATATAAAGTCTGCGTAATTATCTTTATCCACTTTTAGTAAAGCATCGTAACGATAAAGATTCATACTTAGAGTGCACTCCACGATATTTTCATATCCATAGGCAACTTTTTTAGCAATTTCTTGTTCAAATTCAATAGGACACGCTCCGCAAAGGATACATAGGGCGTTTGCAAGTTGGCTACAATCGTCTTTGCCCAAGTACGTTCTATAAATTTTCTTATCTTTATCTAAAAAGACTTCGTTGATTTTTTTGTTTAGTCTTTCCGATATTTTCTCGTATTCGCGCGCCAATTCCGAGTTTTGCATACGGGTACAAATAAGGGAAGTTTTTATGCAAGCCCAAGACAAAAACGCGTTGATTAAAACGTCGTAACAGTTTCTAAGTCTTTTGCTCTCGTCTTCCGAGAAAAAGTCGCCGTCCAAGTCCCCTGCCCACTCGTAAAAGTGCCACAAGGTGTTGTCCGTAACAGTTTTGAAAAGTCCGCTATTATCTATCCTATCTATAAAGAAAGATAACGCTTTTTCTATTGCGGGGAAGGATTTTTGCATTGTTTCTTCGTCCCCTGTAAACTCAACGTACTCTAAAATCATAGCGGGGAACGTCAAGGAAAAGGACGGGATAGTAAACTCAAGTTTTGCAGGGAAACATATCTCGAATAAGCCGTTTTCTCTTTGACCGTTTAAGATAGACAAAATGGACGCGCGAGTGAGTTCGGGGTTATCAAAAGCGTAGTAACCGCAAAGCATTTGATTACGACTGTCTTGGATATACATTGCTTGTTCGCGCCACGGACAGTCTTCATAATGCTCGTGCGCGCATAAAGTGAGCGTTCTTACACTCGTATCGTATATCTTTTTGCGTAACTCGTTGTCTATCTCGTAAGGTTTAATTACAAAGGGATACTCTATCTCTTGTATGCCTATCTCGTAAATTTCAGCCGTGTCCCCATATACTTGCAAATATCTGCAACCGAGCCTTTTAAATAGACCTGTAAAATCTACCGCCGTTCCGTTTGCTATAATCTCAACGCTAAAATCTCTGTCCGCTATTTTGTCGCGAACTTTGCCGTCCACTAAATGTTCGCCAAAGGTTATACGCACCTTCTCTCCGTCTTTTGCTTTAAATTTTACACGCAAAAATCCGCAACACTCTTTGCCTAAATCGTAAATTTTGGTTTTGCCTGTCACGGGGGTTGCAATTACGTATTCGCCGAAGCGGGTTTTTTGATTTTGTCTTAAAACTAAATTGTTAAAACCTTTTTGGGCTTTGGCTTTGCGTTTTTCTTGTGTTTTATCTATAAAACGGGTGTCGAAAAGGTAAGAATAGCCGAGTTGGTTGGTGATTTTCTTCTTTTGGTGGCTTATATAGTCCAAGTTTTGCGCGCATAAGGTATTTTCGCTCGAAAAAGTCACAACTTCATCCCCCGAATAAACCTTATAATACACGCCACGGGGAAGATTAAGGGAGGTCAAACTATCAAGTCCTATATACCAACAAATGATTTTAACCGTGTTTTTGCCAAAACGCGCAAAAGGCGTGATATCCACCGTGTCGTAAACCTTGTAGTTTTCGTAGTCGGGGTATTGAGAAAAAGCAGACAACGTGCCGTTTATATACAAAACGTAGTCGCCTGAAACAGATATATCTATATTTATTTGTCCGCCTTTGTAGTCAAATTCGTCAAAAAAAGTTGCGTATTCGTCGGCTTTGACAGGCGTGTCCGCCCATATCCATTTGATGTCTTTCATTTTTCACCTTAAAAGTTTTTTAAAAATATATCATATTTTAAGCAAAATTTCAATATCTTTCAAAAAAAACAACCGAAACAGATAATTTATAAGCCGTTTTATTATATAAAGCAAAGAAAAAGCGAAGTTTTCACTTCGCTTTTTAAAACTTATTTTTCGTTTTTGTAAATTTCTTTGAAATATTTGTAGGTGTCAACCTTGAGTTCTCCGCAAGCCGCTTCGTCGCAAGCGATTATTGCATCTTTGTGCATTTGCAACGCGCTTATCGTCCATGCGTGGTCAACTCCGCCTTCTACGCAGTGGCGTAACGCGCGCGCTTTGTTGTGTCCGTTTATAATAAGCATAACTTGTTTTGAGTCGCAAACAGTTCCAACACCAACGGATAATGCCGTCTTTGGCACTTTATTTACGTCGTTATCAAAGAAACGTGAGTTTACGATAAGAGTGTCTTCAGTCAAAGCGCGAACACCCGTTCTGGATGAGAGTGACGTGAACGGTTCGTTGAAAGCGATATGTCCGTCAACACCGCTACCGCCCATAAATAAGTCGATACCGCCGTAGGACGCGATTTTCTCTTCATATCTTGCGCACTCACCTTCAAGGTCTTCCGCCATACCGTTTAAGATATTAATATTTTCTGCCGGAATATCGATATGATTGAAGAAATTATCGTGCATAAAATACCAATAACTTTGGTCGTGTTCACGGGGCAAACCAACGTATTCGTCCATATTGAAGGTTACTACGTTTTTAAAGGTTACCTTGCCTGCTTTGTTCATTTCGATAAGGTTTTTGTAAACGCCCAAAGGGGAAGAACCGGTAGGCAAACCTAAAACGAAGGGACGGTCTTCTTTGTGGTTGTTAATTGCGTTAGCAATATGCTCTGCCGCCCATTTACTCATATCTGCGTAATTGTCTTTAATAATTACTTTCATTTTTTCTCTCCCAAAATTAGATTAAAGTTTTTAAACTCTTTTTTTATTATACAACTCCAAAAACGAGATGTAAAGAATTTTTTTGTGAATTTTTAGCCAAAAAATTTTACTTTTTTGTTCTTTACGATAATATATAGCGTTTTTGGTGGGTTTATGATAAAAATAATGCAAATAAAAGTGAGCACGTAACGTCTTGCGAGAGTTTTATACCACCTGCGATTCATGACGTGTATTTTGCTCGTAGTACAAAAATGCAACTTAATAAAATGAAGATTTACAAAGCAAATCAACCATACTTCTTCACTATTCACTATTACCTCTTACTTAAAATTCCGTACACGCCGATTTAGTGAAAAGTGAAGAGTGAAAAGGTAAAAAGTAAAAATTCCGCACATAAAGGTGTACGGAATTTTTTGGCTCCCCCTGTTGGACTCGGGTAAGCAGTACGTAGTACTGTGCTGTGAACGAAGTGAACCACGCTTTCGAACTATCCAAACAGAGTGAGATAAAAGAAGGCGAAGCAATACGACAAAGAAAAAAGAAGAGTCTTGCGGACTCTTCTTTTTTCTTTGGCTCACAAGCGAGCCTTCGATATGCGTGTGGGACTAAATCTCGTTTTTAGGGTATGTGTGTGGGGTTTGATTTTTGATTTTGCGATTTTTCGCGCGGAGTTGCGGTTTGATTTTTGATTTTGCGATTTTTCGCGCGGAGTTGCGGCCCCGTTGGAGGGGGGGTTTACCCGGGTTTTTTATCCCCCTACCCCCTAATGACCGTTTCGGCGTTTCACAAAATCGTATATGTCAACGTTCTTTCGAACGAACATTTTCAAATTTGGGTAAGAGATTTTAACTCTCGATTTCAAATATGTTTCGATGAGTTCTTAGGCGGTAACTTTCGCCCGTTAATTTTAATACTTGACAGTTTTCTATAAGCCTATCAAGTAGCGTCGTTGCAATGACTTCGTCGTGGAATATTTCTGCCCAGCCTTCAAAGTCACGATTCGTTATAACGACTAGCGATTTCTTTTTATTATACGAGTCCATCTTCCCGTAAAGTTTTAGCATGTCTTCTCTATCTAACGGCGTATATCCCAGTTCGTCTATGATGAGAAGGTCGCATTCTTCTGCGTAGCGTAGTTTCGCGCTACTCTTTTTTATTTCATTTTGCGTTTTAATACAAAACAGTAATTCATTTACCGTCGTATAAAACACCTTTTTGCTTTTCGCTATTGCTTTTAGTCCTAGGGCAACGGCCAAGTGCGTTTTGCCAGTTCCCGCTCCACCAAGCACTAATACGTTGTAGCCTTTTTCAATCCAACTCGGTTCAGACAATTTATCTGCATGCCATTTGGACACGCTTTGCTGATTTGTAAAGTCAAATTCGTCAATCGTCTTTATGAACGGAAAATGAGCGCGCTTGATTAATTGATTTTCTTTGTTGCCGTCACGTATCGCTTGCTCGATTCGTAATATCCGCAATAAAAACTTCCATTCTTTGTCCGTTGCTTTTATGCTGTCTATCGTTCGCGCTAAGTTCATCAGGCTTAACTTGGTTGCTAATTCTCGTATTTTAGAAAGGTCAATCACGTTTCACCTCCGTCAACACGTTATATTTAGCAAGGTTTTTATAATGCGTTATCGCTCCCTTCGGCGCAATTTCTTCCAGGTTACGTTCGCCTAAATGAATTAGTAGTTCACTCAACACTTCGGTCATACAATAACGGTCATCTTTTGCGCACTTAATAACGGCGTTTAGTATTTCCGCTTGCGTGTACTCTTTTTCTATACGCCTAAGCAGTCCCGCCTGTTCTTTCAAGTAACGAGGTTTAGTAATTTCTATCCGTTCTAAAAAGTTGGTCATTACGTCACTATGTTCGTACCGTCGTTTTGCCGTTTTAAGATAGTCAACAGTACTCACTTCTCGCCTTACGACAGACTTTCCTTTTTGCAGTTCCAACTTGTGCGTAATAATTTTTTCGCCCGTCTGTAAATTAATGATATGCAAAGCGTTTTCTTCCTCTTCTATCCTTACTTTATCCCCTTCGTTACATTTGCTTGGCGGAACGGAGTACCTATTCCCCTTGTATCTCACGATAAACGGCGAAATAACCACGGCTATCCGATTGCGATAAATATCTATTTCAATAGGCTTGTGTTTAATCAGTTCACCCTTTTCACGCTCAAATAGTTCTCTTGGAGATTTTCTCAGAGCCTGGATTGCTAAATTATTACCCGTTCTATCCAACCAAGCAAGGCAATCGCTATTTAGTCGGTCTATCCCACAATATTCACGACCTTCTAAAAAGTATTCCTTCACCGTCTTTACCACCGTTTCAACCTTGCCTTTTGTGTCTGGGCTATACGGCTTACAAACGATCGCGTCAAAACCCGCCGCCTTAACGTATCCGTCAAAGTCCTTTGTAAAAATGATATTCCCAGCGTTTTCACTAGACACTATGGTGCGGTCTTGATCGTATAAGATTTGCTTAGGACGTCCGCCATAATATTTGAACGCTTTTTCGTGGGCGTATGCCGTATGCAAAGCGTCAAACGGGTCGGGGCTAAAATACACGAACTTCATTCGACTGTACGATAACACCATACAAAAGAAGTACACTTTTACGCGCAGTCCGTACATATTAAGCATCTTGGCTTGTCCAAAATCCACCTGTGCTTCTAAACCTTGTGGTTGCATTTCAACGGCTTGCTTTACCCGCACGATTTTCTCGGATAATCCCATACGCCGTCGCAAGCCTTTTACGTAACGAAACAAAGACGCAAGAGACACTTTCACTTCACCAAACTCTTCAAACACCTTATCGTACAAAATCCTAGCCCCGGCGTTATTGTTCTTTCTAATTTCTTCCATTAGAAATTCCCTGTAAACGCTACACGGACTATTGTCTGCGTTGGTTTCTTCAAAGAAGTCCTCTTCGGCCATATCCCAGTATTTGTATATCTTATACTGCGTATACGGTAACTTCTTCGTCGCCTGGTTCGCGGTAAATCCTTGTCGTTTCAGTTCTTGGATTTTCTTGAAATCTTCAAAAGTAATTTTCACAATTTGATATCCCTCCTGTTTTTATTTAGTTGTTTAGTTGTTTAGTTTTTCGTCTATCTAGGACACTCGTCCAGGATAGACGTTAACGCAATCATATAACCACCTCCTTATTGTTACGCTCGTTAAGTACGCTGATTTTATTGGCGCGTAGCCTAACGGCTAACATATTCCCTTATACGCACTAACCGCCCTAAGTGTCCAAGCGCCCAAACGGACTCTTAAACACCACGACACTATATTGGAGTCGTCTAGGGTTATATATTTATTGTTATTTTATTAGGACACTTGGACACATTGGACGGTTACTCTTTAAAAGAGTACTGTTCTTGTTAGCAAAATAGCGGTAGAAACCCTACCGCTATTATTTAAATTTTCCCAATCAATTCGCTCATCTTAGTTTTACTATTGTAACTTGCAATAAATAAATCTCTACATTTTTTATGATATATTAATGCCTCATAATGCGCTCGTTTTAAAATATCCAACTTTTCGATATTCGTTTCATTTTCTATATTTTTCGCAAGTTTTTCAATAATATCATCTAACTGTTCACAAATCCACGCCAAATTATGTATTGGTCTATACAACTTCAAATCAATTATGCTAGCGCGCCCTTTTTTATCTTTAGACGAAATTGTTCCATGTCTATCTCTAAAAAATATAGTATTATAATCCGTTGTCACAGGATTATAAAATCTTGTGTTATCATAAGGATTTTTCGACAGATCTCCTTCAAACAAATTTGACTTTGCACCATTACAAAGTTTGCAGGCATACACTAAATTTTCATAGTCTGTAATCAAATACTCTAATCCACTATGTTTTTCAATTTCTGCTCTTGGGACAAAATGATCGATTTCAAAATATGTAGTTACATCTTTATCTCTCAAATTACAATAGGCACAACGATGCGAAAAATCTTCAGCCAAATGCGTTTTATATTGTTGATAATTTGAGTATTTGCCCTTAAATGTTCTATTAATCTTATGTGTTCTAAATATCATATTCTAAATAATTGTCTTCACCTTTTCTATTAATGCCACTATATTTTCAAGAGATGTAGCATCATACACTTTATCCAATTCGCTTTGTCCTAACATGCAATATTTATCAAGTTCCGCTTCTAACTCAATAATTCTCGCTACTGTTTCGCTATCTTCTTCTTTATTGCTCGTAGTTAAAATTGCCTTCAAAACATTGATTTCTTCTTTAAGGTTCTTGATTGACGTTTTTACTCTTTCTATGTTTAACAAAATTTTCTTCAATAATTGTTCTGAAACTGGTTTAGTAATTTTAAAAAACTCTGTTTTCGTATATATCTTATCAGGATCAACATTTGCTTCTTTTAAACATTCATTTTCACGCCCGGTAAGGATAATACATGGAAATTCGGGAATGATTTTTCTTATTCCATTAATAATTTCCGCACCTTTATTAGTTTCTTGTGTAAAAATAAGTTTATAGTCCACTATTAAACAATCTATGCTCTGTTCTTGAATAGAACTAATAATGTTCCTAAAAATGTCCTCAAATGTCAATTCATTATTATCTAAATAAAACGATCTAAATTCAAACTTACATCCATTTAATTTGGCATATCGCATAAAGACTCTCTTGATGTCTAGAACATTTATCGGATCATCGTCTATTATTCCTATTACGTAATTAGTCATTAATAACCTCCTTATTAAAAAGTATTTTTAATCCAAAACCTTTTTCTAATGGCAAAACCGTAATTTGAGCATTATACCTATCAATAATTTGCTTAACAATCCATAAGCCTAATCCAGTCCCTTCTTCTCCTTTCGAAGAAACTCTAGGTTCAAAAATAACATTCGGAGTTTGTTTATATTTGGAATCTAATCCAGGTCCACTATTTACCATCTCAAGAACTACCTTTCCATCTTGTTCATAAATAGTATATTGAATAGTTCTAACGCTCACTTTATCGTGCTCTAAAAACCACGCTGAATTTATATTAAGATTGTTAATTAGCGTAAACAAATCTATGCTTGCAACCGAAACATAGTGTTTATTATAATTCTCTTCTTTAAATTGAGAAATGCTAATTTTCTTTTTTTGCATTAATGGAGTCCAAATTTCATTAATTCTATCAACCTCTTGTGCTAAATCCACAATTTTAATCTCTTCGCTTCCTTTTGCAACCGCTTTCATGATTACATCTATCCAAGACTGCAGTACAGCATCATTTTTTATAGAATCGTCAATCACTATATACGGGTTGAAAACCTCATCTCCTTGATATTCTTTGTAATCGAGAATATCATCTATACAACTTTTAATGTGTAGCATTCTGTCACCAACTCTTTCTCCAACCCTGCTGAGTTCATGTGCAAAAGTATTAGTCATAATTCCTGAAGCACTAAAGGCCATTAATAATTGTAAAATGTTCTCAAGTCTTTGCTTTCTGTCGTGTTCATAAACAATTGCTTCTTGGTACTCTGTTTCAGTAAAAGTTGGTTCTTGCGTTTTGTTGCCCTTACCTACGCCTTTCTTAATAGAAACTATTGTATCAACAACTTGCTCTTGTTTCCTTGTAGGCCCATTTTCCTCAATCCATTTCGCATACTCTCTATAATAATACTGTCTATCATATTCAAACTTCTCAATGATTTTTAAAAGCAATGCTGTAAAAGCATAATATTGGTCATTAGCAACTAATCCTTCTCTGTTTGCCATATCATATAGCAACGGGTTTTTATCTCTACCTATATGTACATTACCAATAATCTGATATGGAGGTACATTCCATTGTCCATACAAATGTGTAACTGCTGCAGGTTGTTTTGCTGCTAGGTCTGCTAACCCCAACCAATCAAACAACATCCCTTCTTCGCCATATGGACGAACTTTAAATTCATCTCTATAAATTTTTATTCCAGCATTCTTATCTAACAATGCTTTTCTTAAGTTTTTCTTGACGCCCTTGATAATTGCAAATGGACTTTTCATTGTTTTTAGAAAATAAAAATCAAACGAAAATGGGCCTACTTTTTTGATGCTATCAAGTTCAAAACCTATAGGCAATAATTTTGACACATCATATTCCAAAGTAATTTCCTTGTCATATTCTTCACGCCTGTAATTATCTTGCTTAAAGGCCTCTCTTTTCCAAAAATCTTCCGTATTTAATGTTACCTTTTCCGATACTCCACTATACTCTTGTTCAAATGAGAAAAAGCGTGTAATCATTTCATTTCTCTCAATCTTAATAACAACCTTGTCTTTTCCGTCGTATGTTGAATTTATTTTATAATCATAGTCATTTTTAGTCATTTCATATTTTGTTGCAAGCATACTGTTTTCTTCAGAAAATAAGTTTTCAACAAGTATATCAAACACATCCTCATTTGACATGGGATTTAAATTGTTCAATGACGTATTAATCTTTTTATATAGTCTTTCATTCCAAGGCTCACGCGTGGGTTTTAAAATAATTGCCGTGCCATTTTCCCAATTATGCTTTTCGATTTTCTTAAAATCATCACCCACCAACTCTTTTACAATATCTGAAAAATCTTTAGGATATTCAGTTAATTCAGCATCAATTTCATTTAATAACTTAACATTGCTAAATTGCTCCCAATCAATTTTCCACAAGATCGTCGGATTTTTCGCTGCTCTTGTAAACATAACTGTTTCCGTGGCTAACTTATCAAGCGCAAATCTACCTATTCCTTTTGCACCTGTTTTTACTCTACCTCTTGCACTAATATAATTTGTTTCTTTATCACTAGTTCCTATTCTCATCCAACTGCTTTCTATAATATTTCTATCCATTCCACAGCCGTTATCTATTAGTATAATGAAATTCCTTGAAAATAGGATTCGTTGAACTTGTTTCTCTAATTCATCATATTCTTTGCCTGCCGTTTCTCCATTTCCCTGCTCGGTTATATATTCTTCTCTGGTTTTCTTTATGTAAACCCCTAACCCTAAAGTATAAATTGATTTAAATACAATCAGTTCTTCACCTGAAAGGTCGTGGTCTATCATTTCGGCCATTATTTGCCCCATTAGGTAAGGATATTTGATTGCATAATTTATATAAACACAGGTAGCATCCGCATCATATGCATTCTTAACCAATTCAATTATTGCCCCATCAACACCTGTGATGTTTTCTCTGCCTATCAATCTAGCCGCTTTTGCGCTAACCTTAAATTGAATTTTAGCCATAACACTACTCCTCAAACTTATAGTTTTCTATATCTTTAGATGAAATTCTAATAGAATCTCCACTTACGGGAATACCTATGCCCAATAAATACTTATAGAATTCTTCGGACTTTAAAATTTTTACTGCCTCTTTTAAACTTTTATTTGCTTTAGGTATAATATAAACGCCTGAATACGGAATTTCTTCCTTATCCAACTGGTACACAATAACCTCGTTGGTAACAATTGATGATAACATCAACTTTTTCTGATTTAAGTGCAACAATGCCTGAGACCTACCATATTCAAACCATTTCGCACTACTATCACTGTCTCGCTTTTCGAGTTCTTCTTTTTTACTTATTAAATATTTATACGCATTTGGGTATCTAATTTGAAAATCTGTTTCCTCAATACGAATTAATGCCCCTTTTTTATATTCATATGGGAATATAATTTTTTGCTTAACAGAATATTTTTCCGAACGAGGACTCTTTGCAATTCTCAATACGCTATCTTCTATAAACACGTCATCAATAATTACTTGTCCATTTTCGTCTACGTTATGTATGAACACCTTATTAGACAATGTTGCTATACTATTTGAAGCTCTAAAATAATCTCCAAATCTTTTAATTCCGTTATTAGTTTTTTCAAATATCCATTTATCGCTTAAATCACCCTTATTAACAATGCTTCCATCACCATTTAATCTTACTTGATATTTAATCCAATCTTGTTGAGTGTTCTTTTGATACATTGTTATTGACGGTGAAGTTAATACCTTATCAAAAATTTTATCATGTCCACAATTAATAATACTAATCAAATGTGGTTTAATAAGTTCTCTTAACGCTCCACCAAAAACAGTTTTAAACATATTTGATGGGCTAATCATAATCATTTTTCCTTGAGGCTTTAATAAACTCAATCCCTTCTCTATAAAAGCATAAGAATAATCAAACTTACCTTTAACACAAGACGAAAAAGTTTTCTTGACGTAATCGCGTGTTTCTTTATCTAAATCCTTATATGCAACATATGGAGGATTCCCAACCACAAAATCAAATTCTCCGTCGTCGCCTACCTGTAACCCGTCTGAACAATGAACATTCCAATTAACGTTACTAATTTTATACTCTGCGACAACTTCATCTAATTTTTGAATACATTCATCATACTTCGCCTTATCAATTTCATACCCAATAATGCATATCTCAATATTAGACTTTATATCTTTCTTTGCGATTTTCTTTCTTTTTGCATCTTGCAAAAACCGACGCAAAATTTCAACCAAGAAATTCCCGTTTCCACAAGAATTATCAATTATTTTCTTGCCGAAAATCCCTTTATTATACCCCATTTTATCAAGCATATATCTTACAGTATCTATAGGGGTGAAAATTTGACATTTCTTTAAGTCCATTGTTCTTTTCCTTTAGTCTGTTATAAATAAATTTCTACTGTTTTAAACTTCCAACAACGCCACCAAAACGTTAACAGTAAACTTCTTAGTCGTTTTTATTTCCCTTGTTTTCTCATTTGTGAAAACATTCTCGACATTAATATTTGACCGTGATATCCACCGTATTTACCAACGCCATTAATTAAAACATAATTTTTGTTTAGCAACTCAAAAATATTAGTCATGGGATAGCAATCGTGTTTTTCAAAATTCATAAGATTGAAAATAAATTTATCGTCCGATAATTCGTAAACTACTCCTTCATTAAACGTGGCTTTCCCTGTGCCTATATCTTTTAATCCAAACAAATCACAAGTATAATCTCTTTTGACGAAATACAATCTCCATTTTCCGTTATAGTCGGTCTTGTTCTCATCTTTTATAAACTCTATAAAATCGAAGTTTTCTTTTCTTGCTTCGGGAATAGATATGAATTTTGCATAAATGGCTTTAATAATTTGATGTTTTGTTTGAGTTTGAAAACCTTTTATTGTACTAGGATTACCATCGGCATTAAAAAATTTTAAATACGCTTTATCATATTCTCCAAGAAAAGTATTACAATTTATGCATAGTGTTCTTGCTGTCCTTCCGTTGGGATATTTTGACTTGGATATCTTGGTGTCAAATATTTCATCCGTGATGCTTTTTAAGTCTTCTCCCTCGTTCAAACGAGATCGAATTTCTACATTAATATCTTCGTCTATAAATTTTGCAATATTTACAGCAACAATATCATTATTTCCAACACTGCGTGCAGGATAATGCTCCTCGCTCATTTCTTCATAAGGAAAATCTTTCCCGCATAACTTGCATTTATATGTTTTATTTTTAGCCATTAATTCTCCAGTTTTTCCCAATTTATACTGACCCATAAAAAACTGAAATAAGGTAATATTTTAATCAACCTTAAACTTCGCCTTAAAGTCGTTGAAACTGCTTACCCAGTTAAATGAATCAATTTCACCTACATGATTAATTCCAATTCGCTCTGTTATATTTGCCATAATTTTCACCTGCTTTATTCAGCAAAACATTTTATTTTTGATAAAATTGCTCTCATTACTATTTCAAATCATAGCAACGAAACTTCTTATTGATTGTCACAAGGCAGAGTTTCCATCTCTGCCTTGGATTCCTTAATAATTTTAATTATTTTTTGGTAACACTGCCTGATTATACGTCAAATTAAACACCATATCGGACAA
>JAZSRG010000119.1:0-13405 GCA_045538365.1 Clostridia bacterium | reverse complement strand
GTCTTTCGAATACACGTCGTGGTCGGTTGCTATAAACGGCACGACTTTGTGACGGGGTAAACTTTGGGCGATATCGGTTATCTCTTTGCGGAGTGCTTCGCAAAGTATTTCTCTTTGTTCGTCCATCTTGATATCGGGGTTGTATTTCACGTGATTTTTGCCAATTACTACGCGTTTTAATTCTACGCAGTTATAACAAGGCACGAAAGTTAAAATTTTTCCGTGTTTTTTGTAATATATTTTAGCAATATCCACGAAATAAAGGTTAAAGTAATCTAATATCGGGTTATTTTCGTCCGTCACTTCGTTTTCGGGGAAAATAATGATATTTTTTCCGTCTTTCAAGGCTTCTTCCGTTAACTTAAAAGTTTTCATAACGCGCATATCACGGTAAACCGGAATAGTGTGCGCGGTCGTCAACAAATACTCTGCAAAGCCTGCGATTTTTTTCATCCAAAATCTACGTCTTTTCTTTTGTTTATCCGTTGCGTTTGGCCAAAAACCTTCTTCCGCGTAATTTGGAATTTCGGCTTTCTCCATCATTTTAGAGTCGCACCATATTGCCCTGCTTCCCGGGAAAAAACCTTCAAAGGTTATAGGACTATGTATTTGAGAGTGGTTTGCAACGATTACGCAAGGTTCGTCGGGTAAATTTTCTATCCCTTCAATCTTTCTTTTTCTATAAAATATTCTAACTACTCTTACCCAAAACCTGAAATGCCAAGGTTTTTTAGGCTCTTTTCTAATTTTATCAGACATTTTTCACCAATTTTGTATTTTTGCGAGAAAAGGGCTTATTCAGCCCTACTCTTTTAAAACTCTATGTGTTTTACGTTTGAATTTTTACTTCGTCTATAAAAAACGAGTTTCTTGCCCGTCGCGCAAACGAACTCCGCGCCAAGTTTTTCGGCTAACTCAAAACCAACGTCTTTTGCCGTCATACCCGCGTTTTCAAGTACGGTTACTTTTACGAGTTCGTGGGCTTCTAAAGCGTCGCTTATACAATTAACCAAAGTGTCGCCAACTCCCGACTTTCCTACTTGGGTAACGGGTTTTATGTTGGTCGCAAGACTTCTTAAATTACTTCTTTGTTTACTCGTCAACATAGATTACATTCCTAACGCTTGTTTAATTGCTGCAATTTTTACGGCTACTGCAAATACGTTTATTGCCGTCTTTAACTCGTCCACGGGGGGAAGAGAGGGCGCTAAACGTATATTTGAGTCGTCGGGATCGTTTTTGTACGGATAGGTTGAGCCTGCGGGAGTAAATACAACGCCGGCTTCACTACACAATCTAATAACTTCTTTCGCCGTACCCTTCGGGGTAAATACGCTTACGAAATATCCGCCACGGGGTTTATTGTACTCGATAAAACCACCTGCCTTTAATTCGTCCAACTTCTCGCAAACTGCATCAAACTTCGGACATAAAATCTCCGCGTGTTTTGCCATGTGAGCGTAAACTGCATCTGCCGTCTTAAAATACTCGTAATGACGCCATTGATTGAGTTTATTAGGTCCAATCATTTCGATTCCCATAATTTTTTTGTTGAAAGCAACGTTGTTTTTGCTCATAACAACGCAAGAAACGCCCGCTCCCGGGAAAGTGATTTTAGAAGTGGATGCGAACATATAAACCATATCTTCGTTACCAGCCTTTTTACACTCTTGCAAAATGTTGGGAATTTCGTCGTTTAAGCCGTAAACTTCGTGAACGAAATATGCGTTGTCCCAAAAAATTCTAAAGTCGTCAGCCGCGGGTTTGAGTGCCGCAAATCTTTTAACCGTTTGGGGGCTATAAGTAATGCCGTCGGGGTTTGAGTACTTGGGTACGCACCAAATACCTTTAATGGACGCGTCACTTGACACGAGTCTTTCTACCATATCCATATCAGGTCCGTACTTGGTCATAGGAACGTTTATCATTTCAATACCGAACTTTTCGGTGATTGCAAAGTGACGGTCGTAACCGGGAACGGGGCAAAGGAATTTAATTTTTCCTTGCTCTCCCCAAGGTTTCGAGCCACCGTACACGCCGAACTGCATAGCGCGTTGAACGTTGCCGTACATGATAGCCAAAGAAGTTCCGTCAAGGGCTATAATCTCGTCTGCGGTTACACCGAGAAGGTCTGCGAAAAGATTACGAATTTCGGGAATTCCTTCTAAAATTCCGTAGTTTCTATAATCGATTTTTGATTTCGTTTTGTCATACTTTATATCAAAAAGGTCGTTAGACAAATCAAGTTGCGCGGAAGAGGGTTTTCCACGGCTCATATCAAGGGATAACCCTTGGCTAACGTAACTTTCATACTCTTTTTGAGCGTCTAACAACTGTGTTTTAAGTTCTTCGTTGGTATAATTTAACATTTTGCCACCTCTATATTTTTTCATTGTTATTTTATTATAAGAAAATTTTTTTTGCAACTGTTTAATCAGCCTTTTTCTCTTTATCTTTGATTTTGGATAAGATTTTAAGTATCCTTGATTTTCTTTCCTTGCCGATAACAAGATTTATGATATTGGTTCTATGTCCGTACACTACGAGCAACCAAATCAAAAAGAGCATAATGCTTACGGGCAAGTTTACGCCTATGTACTTGATACCTTGCTGAATAGTGAGTATGGTTACGAAAATCATATTTGACAAAGATGCGTACTCGGACAACAAAAGTATAACGAGCAAAACTCCAAACGCAATAAGCGACCACAAGGGATCTGCAACCACGAACGCGCCTATGCTCGTAGCCACACCTTTTCCGCCCTTAAAGCCCGTATATACGGGATAAATGTGACCGAGCACGGCGGAAAGACCGCCCGCGTAAAGCCCCGTTTCCCCTATCAAAAGGTTGCCTATAAGGGAAGGTAGAGCGCCTTTAATTCCGTCACAAATAAAGGTTAATATTCCCCATTTTGCGCCAAGATTTCGCATAACGTTCATAGTACCGGGGTTTCCAGAGCCCATATCACGAATATTTTTCTTGTTTAGCCTTGCAAATATCGTAGCGAAGTTAACTCCGCCCAAGAGATATCCGCCAAGAGCCACGATTACGTAATGCCACCACATATTATTCGTCCTCGTTTTTGTTCCTTACGGAAATTTTTATAGGCGTACCCGAAAAGTCAAACGCCTTTCTCAAAGTATTTTCTATGTATCTTACGTATGAAAAATGCATCAATTCCCTGTCGTTTACAAAAAGCGCAAACGTGGGGGGATTGGTGTTAATTTGGGTTGCGAAAGTAATTTTTAGTCGTCTGCCCTTATGTGTCGGCGGTTCGTTAACGCTTATCGCTTCCCCTATAACGTCGTTTAAAAGTCCGGTTGATATGCGCCTTGATGCGTTTTCATACACTCTTTTAACTTCGCCTATAACTTTATCCACTCTTTTACCAGTTTTTGCCGAAATATATAAAGGGGTATAATAGTCCATAAAAGACAATGCCACCGCTAAATCTTTGTTGTATTTTTCTACGGTATAAGTGTCTTTTTCTATGGTGTCCCACTTGTTCATAACGATAACGCAAGGTTTTCCTTGTTCGTGAACGTAACCTGCAATTTTAACGTCTTGCTCGGACACGGGTTCGCTCGCGTCAAGAACTACGAGTACGACATCTGCGCGACGAACGGCTAAAAGAGAACGCATAACGCTGTATTGCTCAACGTCTTCGTCTATACTTCTCTTTCTTCTCATACCTGCGGTATCTATTATAGTGTATTTTTCTCCGTCGATAGTTACGGTCGTGTCAATAGCGTCCCTTGTCGTTCCTGCAATATCGCTAACTATTACCCTGTCATATCCCAAAAGTTTATTAGTCAAAGAACTCTTTCCTGCATTTGGCTTTCCAACGATAGCAATTTTAAGTCCTTCGTCTTCGGGAGCGTATTCGTCACGGTTAAAGTTTTTAACGATTTCGTCAAGCAGGTCGCCTAACCCCTTGCTTTGTTCCGCAGAAATTGCAAAAGGCTCGCCAAGTCCCAACTCGTAAAACTCAAAAGTACGCTCTATCTCGTTATTATCGATTTTATTAACCACGGGAATAACTTTCTTTTTAGACCTTCTAAGGTATTCCGCAACGTCACGGTCGTCGGATACGAGCCCGTTTTTGCCGTCCAAGAAAAAGAGAATAAGGTCGCAAGTTTCAACTGCAATCTCGGCTTGACGGCGGATATTTTTCCACAAAACGTCTTCGCTTTTGAGTTCGATACCACCGGTATCCACCATAGTAAACTCAACACCGCACCACTCCGCGTCCGCGTAGAGCCTATCTCTCGTAACGCCGGGAACGTCTTCGACTATGGCTATTCTTTTTCCGCTTATTTTATTAAAAAACGTAGATTTTCCAACGTTTGGTCTTCCAACTATTGCAACAAGTGGTTTCATTTTGTAAACGCGCGGGCAAAACTCTCTCCGTCAGGGGCTATAACTCTAACGGTTTTGCCTAACTCCTTTTCTAATTTTTCTATGGTTACGCCGTCCAAAAAGACGGTTTCAAATTCTTTTAACATTATTTGTGGCACGAGCAAAATCTCGGGCAAATCTTTGCCCTTTAATTGATTTATAATATCTCCGCCCGTAACTAAACCTGCAACGGTCACGGAGTCCCCGAAAAAGTCGTTTTTTATCGGGAAAACTTGAACTTTTGCGCCCTTCTTTTCTATCTCGCAAGAAGCCCAGTTTAAAACGTCTTTTGCGCTCATACCCGTGATAACGCCGTAAGTTTTAGGTAAAACTTCTATATCCCCTAAAACGCTTAAAAACTCGCGTTTAAACTTGGCAATAAGCCCCACGCCGTTCTCAATTTGGGAAAAATCTCCGTAAAACTCGTAGTTTGGTATCTCTCGTTCTGCGCGAAGGTACATCTCGTCCGAGCAATACACGTCCACTTTCCCTTTCGCGCTCTCGCATATATCTATTGCCTTACTTGCGCTCGTTTTGTCCACGGGCAAAAGCGGAAAAAGTCCGCATCTGTGTTTAGTTAAGCCAACGGGTACGACCGCTATGCTTAAAACCCCTTCTATCTCTCTTAACTTTTCTATACTCTCTCGCAAAATCTCCCCGTCGTTTATCCCCTTACACATAACGATTTGGGTGTGCATTTTAATGCCGGCGTTACCCATTTTTTTCATTATATCAATTAAGTTTTGAGTTGCAGGGTTTTTGACGAGTTTTTGTCTAATCTCGGCGTTGTAGGCGTGCACGGACACGTAAAGCGGACTGATTTTATACTCCAAAATTCTCTCCAAGTCGTACTCGGATAGGTTAGTCAGCGTTACGTAATTTCCGCAAAGCAAAGAATATCTCCAATCGTCGTCTTTAACGTATAAAGACTCGCGCATACCGTCGGGTAACTGATCCACGAAACAAAAAGCGCATTTATTTTTGCAGACTTTCATTTTGGAATTATCCTTTACGGTCACGCCGAGTGGCTCGAATTCGTCTTTTTCAAGTTCGAGTTCTATAATTTCGCCACCCTTGCTTTGAACGGTCAAAAAAAGTTCTTCTATGCCATCAAGATAGGTAAAATCAATAAAATCGTAAACTTCTCGTCCGTTGACGGACAAAATTTTATCCCCTATCTCAAAGCCAAGTTCGTCCGCTATGCTGTTTTTTTCAACCTTAATTATCTCTAACATTTATCTCTTTTCTCAATATATCGCCTTTTACAAGGGGGTATTCGCAAGGAATATATAATTTTTGCTGTTCGCGTTTAGCGTCTAACACTTCCTCCCCTTTTTCGTCCGTTACGCCTTTAATAGTGATTTCTTTATTGAAATGCTCGCAAGGTGACAAAATTTGTAATTTATCTCCTTCTACAAAACGGTTTCTTTGCTCCACTATCAAAGCCTTTTTGTCCGTATCATATCCTAAAACGTAAGCGGAAAACTCATAGTCTTGCACGGGTTGACTGCTCTCTAAACAAATATTATCGGAGTCGCCAAGATAAAATCCCGTCGTGTAACTTCTATGCCCTGCTTTATCCAGTTCACGGATAAGGCTTTTCGATACTTTATTTCCTTTTTGTAATTCGTCAAGCGCTCTACGATAAGCGTTAACCACCGTTCCAACGTAGTAAGCCGTCTTCATTCTACCTTCGATTTTAAGGGAATCCACTCCTGCGTCAATCATTTTATCAAGGTGTTCCATCATTTTTAGGTCACGACTGTTTAGGATATAACTACCCCTTTCGTCTTCTTGTAAAATTAAAGGCTTATTCGGTCTTTTAACTTCGTGAATTGCGTATTCCCATCTGCACGCTTGCACACATTCTCCCCTATTCGCGCCACGGCCGACCAAATAGTTTGATAACAAACATCTACCGCTATAAGACATACACATAGCGCCGTGAACGAAGGCTTCAAGTTCGATAGTGTCGCCCAGTCTATCCCTTATGCGTTTAATGTTATCAAGGGAAACTTCACGGGCTAAAACTATTCTTTTAACGCCAAGGTCACGCCAAAACTCCACGGAATAAGAGTTCGTCGTGCTTGCTTGCGTGGACAAATGCACGGGTAAAGCAGGATTATTCTTTAAGCAATACGAAACTATCCCCGCGTCCGACACGATAATAGCGTCAACCCCTAATTTTTCAAGATAGTCAAGGTATTCCCCTAACCCCACGAAATCGTCTTCGTAAGCGAAAACGTTGACGGTAACGTAAACTTTTTTACCCAAAGAGTGCGCAACGCTTACCGCCGTTTCAAGTTCGGTGTTATCAAAGTTACCGGCGTATGCTCGAAGTCCGAGTTTATTGCCTGCAAGATAAACGCAGTCCGCGCCAAAGTGCAAAGCCGTATCAAGTTTTTCTCGGTTGCCTGCAGGGGCTAATAATTCAACCTTTCTCATTTAAGAATACTTATTGAAACGCCGTCGCCCACGTCATAGACCGCGGTGTCCCAATCTCCTCCCGTTAAGGTATCTAAAAAGTTACGCATATTAACAACAATAGTGCGATTTCGTCTAACGTAATCTTGCTCTCCGCTCACCGCCCCGCGAAACAAAACGTTGTCGCAAAATAAAACGGCGTTTGGCGCAAGATATGGAGAAAGTTTCTCCAAAAACTCCAAGTAATGCGATTTCGGTCCGTCAAAAAAGAGAAAATCAAACTCTCCCGTTATAAAATCAATTATCTCGTGCACGTTACCTACGAAAAAATTAACTCGGTTAGAGAGTCCTGCTTCTGCGAAGTTTTTGCGCGCTATCTCCACTCTCGACTCGTTATGTTCTATCGTGTAAAGAGTAGCGTCGGGACAGGCAAGTAGCATAGCAATACCGCTAAAACCCGTTGCCGTACCAATTTCCAAAATCTTCTTCGGTTTTTTAAGTCTAACCGTTTGACGGAGCAAACTTACAGCGTCAAGTTTCATCACGGGTACGAAGTTTTTTTCACCTTCTTCCCGTATGCGCAATAATTGTGGCGTTAGTCCACGTTTGTTGAGTTCATCTATATTTTCCATTAGTTTACTATAACTACGGGCAAAATCAAAGGCGACCTTCTCGTAGTCTTGAATAAATATTTTTTAACGGCTTTTCTAACCGCTGATTTAATCTCTTCTCTTTCGTCAAGTTGTTTGCCGACTTTTTTCAAAACGGAATCAAGTATCTTTCTAATTTCTTCTTCCATTTCGGTGTCCAAAGAAAATCCACGGCAAATTATATCGGGCCCGCTTGACACTTCTCCTTTTTCAAGGGATAGGTTAACTACTATTATCATAAGTCCGTCTTCAGCAAGGTGTATGCGGTCACGGAGAGTAACTTCGGTTTTATCCCCTATTTCTTCTCCGTCCACCAAAAGTTGACCGGACGGCGCTTTGTCCACTCGAGATATGCCGTTTTGTCTAACCTCGATTACGTCGCCAAGTTCGGGAACAATGATATTGGCTTCACTCATACCAAGGCTTGTGGCAAGTTCGGCGTGTTGCTTTAAGTGACGGTATTCCCCGTGTACGGGTATAAAGAACTTTGGCTTAATGAGAGAAAACATAGTTTTTAGTTCTTCACGGCACGCGTGCCCTGATACGTGCACTTCGCTTAACGCGTGATATATTACTTTCGCGCCCTTTCGATACAAGTTATTTATAACGTTATATACGGGCTTTTCGTTACCGGGAATTGGGGACGCGGATAAAATAATGGTGTCGTTATCCCCGATTTTAATCTTACTATTATCGTTTGCCATACGGGTTAAGGCGCTCATAGGCTCGCCTTGGCTACCCGTACAAATAATAACTAACCTTTCGTCGGGTATTTCCTTGATTTTACCGATATTTACAAGGGGGGCAGGGAGTTTGAGTTCCCCGATTTTTACCGCCATTTCCACGATATTTTCCATACTTCTGCCCGACAAAGCCACACGCCTACCGTACTTTGAAGATAGGTCTAATATTTGTTGCACTCTGTGAACGTTTGATGCGAAAGTGGAAATGATTATACGTCTATCAAGATTTCCCGCAAAGATTTTGTCAAGCGCTTCCCCTACCGTTCTCTCACTCATAGAGTAACCTTCACGCTCAACGTTAGTGCTCTCCCCAAGCATAAGAGTAACACCACGGTTACCAATGCGCGCGAATTGACCAAGGTCCATTCTAACGTTGTCTATGGGGGTAAAGTCGATTTTATAGTCCCCCGTGTGGAAAACAAGTCCCGCAGGGGTGTCGATAGCAAGGCTAACCGCGCCGGTTATAGAGTGATTTACCTTGATAAACTCCACCTTAAACGAGCCGATTTTCATCATATCCCCATATTGCACGGGGATAAGTGACACGTCCGAGATATCGTGCTCGGAAAGTTTGTGTTCTATGAGAGCAAGGGTTAATTTGGTCGCATATACTCTTGCAGGCACGTCGTGTAATATAAAAGGCAACGCCCCTATATGGTCTTCGTGTCCGTGAGTAATGACGAAACCTTTGATTTTGTCTTTATTATCTTTTAAATAGGTGTAATCAGGCACTACCAAATCAATGCCGGGCATATCAATGGTCGGGAAAGCAAGTCCGCCGTCAATGACAAGTATCTCGTCCCCGTACTCAAGAGCGGTCATATTCTTTCCAATCTCGCCAATACCACCTAAAAATATTACTTTTAATTTTTCAGCCACTAAAATTCTCCTAAAAAACTCTAAATTACATACTTATACGTATATAGTATAATATAAAAAAAATTTTTTTTCAAGTCTATTGCGCCATATCTCCTGCAATCAAACAAAAAATAATCCCACTTTTTACATTTTTCCCCATTTTTCTCCCACCAAAACAAAAAGAGCAAACCGAAGTTTGCTCTTTTTAGTGTTTATTAAGTTATAAGTTCAATTAAGATATTTTTTGTTCCCAGATTCCCCACTCGTTTTGCGCTTGTCTAAGGTTATCATTAAATACGGTTTGCGCCGTTACGCTATCTTCTTTACCGATAAGACCAAAGTAGTTTTTACCAGCACACCAAGGGTTAGTGACACCAGATGACAACATCAAGTAGTTAGGCGCGTCGAAGTTGTTAGGTTTAGCAACTACGTGCGCGTTTGCGTTATTTATCAAATTAATGCACTCACGAGAGAACGTGTTAAGGTCACCCCAAACGTTGTCAACGTAAGTCTTGTCCCCTTCATATCCGTCAAAAGGTGTAAGCATTCCCGTTTCTTTAGTAAACATAGTAGGATAGTTTTCTTCTCTAAAGTAGAACTTCAAGAATTCTTTAGCCCCTGCTTTTGCTGTGTCACTTGATTTAGTAGGAATACAGGTAAATCCACCCGGCGCGCTTGCAATGTAGTTATCATTACAAGTACTCGTTGCTTTAGGAAGATATATCATCTTAATATTAGCACCGTATTGAGCGATAGCGCCTTTGGACTCGTAAGAAATCCAACTTCCGTTAGGAATAAGGGCTGCGCGACCTGCCAAGAATTTTTGTTGTGCTTTAATGTGGTCGTCTGCAGAACAGTCCAAAGAGTGCTCTGCAAGGTTAAGTGACTCGAATGCTTCTAATGCTTTAAGTCTTCCGGTTTGGTTATATACTGCAGATTCTGCCATCTCGAAGAATGAACGATAAGCATGAATACCTTCTACTTGCGCCCACCACGTATCAATGAAGGAATCCCAGTAAACCATGTATTGACCGGGATATACCCAACCTTTAACTGCGCCAGAGCCCGAGCCGTCCAAATAAGTATAAGGAGTGTTCTTAGAAAGACTTTCTATCTTATTTACCCAAGCATTTAATTCATCAACGGTTTTAACTTGAGCAATCTTTTTGGTACTGCCCCAAGCAGATAAACTTTCATAGAAGTTTGCAACGTCCATATTTACGATAAGACTTGATGCGCTTTGTGTATAACTTATAGAATAGAAATGTTTTTTATTGTCCTTTCCTAACGTATAATTATTTTCTCGAGCATCGTCAAGCATTGCTTCGCTTATAGTCATATTGCTGTTAAACGGTGCGTCGTAAACTTCTTGTAAGTCTTCAAGATATCCTTTAAGCGCCAAATGTTTCCAGTAAATTTCTGTCATGAAATAAAGGTCGAATTTAGGGGTATTTGCGTTAAGGTCGTTTTCCGAAGTTGCCATGAATTCGCCTGCTGGCGCAACGGTCAAATCAATATAATACTCGCTATTTTGAGCATTAAACTTATCCACTAATTCTCGTATCGTAGCGCCACCGTAACCGGATTCACTAAAGCCTACTTTTACGGTATTAGTTGAAACAATCTCGGCTTTTATAACCAAATCTCCGTGCATGTTTTTAATTTCCGTTATAGGATTACCGTTTAAAGTCCAACCGGTAAATTTAAACGGTTTTTGTACTTCGGGATCTTTCAAAGTAATCACGTCTTCTATCGTGTAAGTATCAGGGTTTGGGTTGTGTACGGACATCAAGTTAGTGTAGGTTATGGTATATGTTTTTGCCGTCCATTTTGCGTTGGTTACAAAAGTTTCCGTTACGTTCGTTAGACTCTTGTCCCAAGCGGAGAATTCGTAGCCTACTTTTTCCGCGTTAGGCGCGGTTATCGTGCCACCGTATTTTACGTATTTAGATACGATTTCTTTGTTCTCCCCTACAATCGTTCCGCCGTTTGCGTTAAATACTACGTTTATTTTTTCTCTGTCGTAGTAAAGAATTATTACAAGCGAGCCGTCGGGCGCAACCGTGCCTATTACTTCACTCTTGTCTGCATTAAAGTGGAAATGCTCGAAGTTTTTGGATATAGCCACTACGTTAGTTCCTGTAGTTGCGTATTTCGTTTCCGTTTTAGACGCGTCTTTGGTGTAACCGCTGTCGTTTGCGTTTTCAAACCAATGTTCTACCTTATAAGCGGTATTTTCGTTTGGCGTCCACTTTGCGTTTACAGTTATAGCAGAAGTTACGGCTGAGTTAAAGTCGTAGTCCCAACCTGCAAAGGTGTAACCAACTCTTACGGGATTTTGGGTAGGTTTGGTAGCAAGGAAGTCTTCTTCTACCGTTTGAGCGGGTACGTTACTTCCAAGGGTAACGAAAGTCACGGTATAAGTCGGTCTTCTACGCAAAGTTACGGTATAAGTTTCTTCAACTTCTCCACCTATTATCTCTTGTACGTAGAATACGTTGTTGCCGGCGTTAAGAGTTACCACTTTAGTTGATATCGGGGTTTCGCCGTACTTATCGCGGGATACCACAAAGGTTGCGTTTCCGTGTACGGTTATTTCAGCATTAAAGTCAAAACTCGTTACGCTGTTTCTAACTTTACCCGAAAGATTAGTTCCGCTTTGGGAAAGAGTATTAAAGGTTATACCCGCATACTTTGCTAAAACGTAACCGCACTTTGTGCAAACTTGGTCTTTGTCAATAGTTGCAGGAGCGGACGGGGTATGTTTTTCTTCCCCTTGTTTTGCGCCACAACTACACTCGTAGAAGTGATATTCGGCGTTCATTGTGTATTCAGTCGAATACTTATGGTCTTCTTTTTTAATAATTTCGGTCTTCTCGTAACCACAAGTGTCGCAAACGTACTTTATTTGACCTTCTCTCGTACAAGTTGCCTCTATTATTATCTCGCCTTTGTCAAAGTCGTGGGGGGTGTTGTATCCTTTATCTCCACACTTACAAAGTTTCCAGTGATTGGTTGAGTTCGAGTTCCAAGCGTCGTAATAGACGTGCGGAATAGTGGAAATTTTTTCCGTTTTAGTATATCCGCAAGTTTCGCAGAAATAGATTTTCTCTCCTTCGTCCGTGCACGTTGGATTAACCCTTACCGTTCCTTCGTCAAAAACGTGGTCACCTAAATATCCTTTTTCTCCACACTCGCAAAGACGCCAGTGCGACGTTTCGTTTTTACTCCACTCACTCGCATAACTACAAGTGTGCTCACCCGTATTGTCTTTAATAAACTTTGCGTAAACCTTAGTGTCCGCGCTTATTGCGGTGGTCACGAACTGGGTAGCCTTGAAAGGTTTTTCAAAGGTATCGTTATCTAAAAACCAACCAACGAAGGTATAACCCGCTTTCTCGGGGTCTTTAGGTAACATTACCGTTTCGTTACCGGACACAAGCACGGTGCCGTGAACGTTACCGTCAACCATAAACTCGACTTTATAACTTTCCTTTTATGTGCTCCATGCCGCCGTTGTACCAGTCGACCGGCAGCCAGTAGTCGAGGTTCTCGCGGCTCGCAAAGGCCTCTTCGTTGTGGGCGTCGGTGTAGCGCAGAAAGTACCACGAAGAGCCCGCCCATTGAGGCATCGTATCGGTCTCTCTCTTGGCCGGAGCGCCACACTTTGGACAAGTCGTATTCACAAAGCTCTCAATATTTGCAAGTGGCGATTCTCCGGTTGTTGTCGGCTCGTAGGACTCTACATTTGGCAGCCGCAGCGGCAATTCCGACTCCGGCACGGGCACATAGCCGCACTTCTCGCAATGCACGATCGGAATGGGCTCGCCCCAGTAGCGCTGCCGCGAGAAGATCCAGTCTCGCAGCTTATAATTGACCTTGGCCTCGCCTTTTTTATGTTCCTTTAGCCACGCAATGATTTTTTCCTTGGCCTGCTCGACGGTTAAGCCATCCAGCATACCAGAGTTTACCATCACGCCACTTTGACAATCCGTAAAGGCTTCTTTCTCGACGTTTCCTCCGGCGACAACCTCAACAATCGGCAGCGAAAACTTTTGTGCAAACTCATAGTCGCGCTCGTCGTGGGCAGGCACCGCCATAATGGCTCCCGTGCCGTATGAAGTCAGCACATAATCGGAAATAAATATCGGAATTTGCGCGCCGTTGGCAGGATTTATTGCAAATACGCCCTCCAACTTGACGCCTGTTTTCTCCTTTACAAGTTGCGTCCGCTCAAATTCAGATTTCTTGGCGGCGTTCTCTTGATAGCTAATTACTTCGTCAATATTACCAATCTTGTCGTGCCACTTCTCGAGGATGGGGTGCTCGGG
>JAZSRG010000084.1:0-2094 GCA_045538365.1 Clostridia bacterium | reverse complement strand
TTTTTTGTATCTTCATCAAGATCGCTTCCAAACTGTGCAAACGCCTGAAGTTCACGATATTGCGCATATAAAAGCTTAAGCTCACCAGATACTTTTTTCATCGCCTTAAGCTGCGCTGAACCACCAACACGGCTTACAGATATACCAGGGTTTATAGCCGGCATAACGCCTGCGTGGAAAAGTTCGGTTTCCAAGAAAATCTGTCCGTCCGTAATTGAAATTACGTTGGTGGGAATATACGCCGAAACGTCCCCTGCTTGGGTTTCAATCAAAGGTAAAGCCGTGATTGAGCCACCACCGTACTCGGGACTAACGCACGCCGCGCGCTCCAAAAGTCTTGAGTGCAAATAGAAAACGTCACCGGGATATGCTTCACGTCCTGGCGGTCTTCTAATAAGCAAAGAAAGCGCACGGTAAGCAACTGCGTGCTTTGACAAATCGTCGTAGATTATAAGTACGTCTTTGCCTTGTTCTCTAAAATACTCTGCCATAGCGCAACCGGAGTACGGCGCAACGTATTGCAAAGGCGCAGACTCGGATGCGGATGCGGAAACTACTATGGTGTAGTCCATAGCACCAGATCTCGTCAATTCGTTCACGAGTTGAACGACGGACGAACTCTTTTGTCCGATTGCAACGTATATACAAATAACACCCGTGTTTCTTTGGTTGATTATGGTGTCAATTGCAATTTCCGTTTTACCCGTTTGTCTATCCCCTATAATAAGTTCACGTTGACCGCGACCGATAGGTATCATACTGTCAATTGCTTTAATTCCCGTTTGCAAAGGAACGCAAACGCTTTGTCTTTCGATAATTCCGGGGGCTTCGGACTCAATAGGACGAGTCCCGCTTGATATCACCGCTCCTTTTCCGTCTATCGGTTGACCGAGAGCGTCAACGACACGGCCAAGTAAACCTTCTCCCACGGGAACGGACAAAACTTTGCCCGTACGTTTAACGACTGAACCTTCTTTAATGTCGTTTTCGTTTGACAAAAGCGCAACGGATACGGTTTCGTCTTCAAGGTTTTGAGCGAGTCCAACGCTACCGTCTTCAAATTCCAAAAGTTCGCTCGCCATACACTCGCGCAAGCCGTAAACTCTTGCAATTCCGTCGCCTACAAGAATAACCGTTCCCGTTTCCTTCATCTCCAAACGGGACTTATAATTTCTTATTTGCTCTTTAATGATGCTACTGATTTCTTCGGGTTTTCCTATCTTACTCATCCGTTAATCACATCCTTTATATCACGCAAACGGTGACGGAGAGAATAATCCATAACCGTTTCGTTCATTTCAACGATTACTCCGCCCAAAATAGACTGGTCTATCTCGCAACGAAGTTCTACGTGGCTACCGCTTTTTTTAGAAAGTTTTTCCACTAATTTTTCTTTTTCTTCAGCCGTTAACTCAACCGCGCTTATTACTCGAGCCGTGATAACTTTGTCTTTTGCGTTTAGAAGTTTCTCGTACTCACTAACGCACTCAAAAAAGGCTGTAATTCTACCTTTTTCGCAAAGCAAACACATAAAAGACAATGCGTATTCGGGCAAAAACTCTGAAAACGTATCTTCTATCGTCTTAATTCTTTCGGCAAGCGGAACGCTCGGGGACGCGAGAAAATCTAAATATTCCGTATTTTCTCGAATACTCTCACTCACGCTCTTAAGTTTTTGCAAAACCACGCTCTCTTCCCCTTTTTCTAAAGCAAGGGAAAACAACGCTTCTGCATATTCTTTACTTACCGTCATCTTACTCACCTATTTTTTCAATAAACGAATCGATTAAATCGCGATGGTCGTCCACGTTGACCTCGCGTTCCAACATTTTCTCGGCAATAGTACTTGAAACTTCGACGATTTCGCGTTTGATGTCTTGCTCGGCTTTCTTCTTTTCAAGTTCGGCTTCGCCTTCCGCTCTTTTGACAATCTCTTCCGCGCGAAGGTTAGCGTCGGACACTATTCTATCCGCCGTTATCTTGGCTTTTTCTGATGCGGACTTAATAATCTCGTCAGCGTCTTGCTTTGCGCTCGTCATCTTGTCTTCCCACTCGGCTTTTAATTCGTTCGCCTGTTTTTCAGCGTCTTCCGCT
>JAZSRG010000112.1:0-9812 GCA_045538365.1 Clostridia bacterium | reverse complement strand
TCTACAATGGTGCGCATAACGGGGTAGTCGATATAACAATGCTCGTCGTATATGCACTCGTGGGAGTGGGACTGGATAATGTTTATTGCAAGATGAACTTTTTCTCTCGAATTTTCTATCTTCTCCCCGCAAAGAGAAAGTTTGTTGCTAACGGCTAAAGTCAATTCGTCTTCGAGTTCTATAAATTTTTGGTTAACGGCTTCGTCCGTTGGCGTCATAGCGTGCAGGGCTTCGTGAATTTTTGAGTGTTCCTTGTGCGCGCGCATAGTGAGAGAGAGTATCTCGGGGACGAGTTGTTCGTAGTTTATAGGGCAGGTGAGTTGGGATAGAAGATGCATAATAGGCTCTACTATCTCGTCCAAATAAATCTCGAGCACGGAGAGTAAAATATCCCTTTTATCCTTAAAATATCCGTAAACGATACCGGTTGACACGCCTGCTTTTTTGGCAATTTGCGCAGTGTTCGTGTTGTAATATCCAACTTCGGAGAAAAGGTCGTAGCCGGCTTTTATTATTTTGTTCTTTTTTTCAATAGAACGTTCTTGTTTTGGTTCTCTTACAGTTTTTTCCATACCTATATAATATCACAAATCTCCCTTATAATCAAGAAGAAAAAAATTTTTTAAGCAAATATGAAAAAAGTTTCACATTTTGCTTGACACTGCAATATAATGGTGTTATAATGGCATTGTAAAAAGTGAAATTTGTTTCACATTTTGAAAAGGAGACGTTAAAGTGATTAAGACGTTAGACAAATTTGAAATAGGTGAAATCGGTGTTGTTAAAAGCCTTTCTGCAGAAGGCAAGATTAAACGACGCCTTTTCGATATGGGTATAACCAACGGAGCGGAGATTTATCTTAGGAAAAAAGCGCCGTTAGGCGATCCCCTTGAGATAACGCTTAGGGGATACGAACTAACCCTTCGTAAAGCCGAAGCCGTTTGTGTAACCATGGAGGTTAAAAAATGAAAAATTTTGCATTAGTGGGTAACCCGAACTGCGGTAAAACCACGCTTTTTAACGTTTTAACGGGTTCGACTGCCCACGTTGGTAACTGGCCGGGTGTAACTGTGGACAAAAAGGAAGGGCTATATAAAAGGCTTGAAGAAAAAGCCAATATTATAGACTTGCCCGGAATTTATTCGTTGTCCCCATATACCGCGGAAGAAGTAATTGCAAGAAATTATATATTAGACGAAAAGCCCGACTGCGTTATCAATATAGTTGACGCGACTAACCTTGAGAGAAACTTATATCTCACTACTCAAATAATGGAGATAGACGTGCCTATGATTATTGCGCTCAATATGATGGACGCAGTAAAAAAGGCGGGGGACTCGATAGACGCGCTCGAACTTCAAGACAGACTTGGTATTCCCGTTGTTGAAATTTCAGCGCTTAAAGGGGAAGGCATACATACCCTTATGGAAAAAGCCTACGAGTGCGCAAAGAGCGAAAGACGTGGGGTTACCGTTTTAGAAGGCACGGCGCTCAAGCACCTTATAGGGGACGTTAGAATAGCCCTAAACGCTCAAGGAGTAGAAAATCCGCTTTTCCACGCGATAAAACTCATTGAACAAGACGAACTTGAAGTACAAGCGCATAAAGATATCGTTAAAATGGTGGACGAATTTAAGGACACTTTTGACGACGAAGTTTTTGGAAAAGATTTTGAAGCAATCATAGCGGACGGAAGATACGCTTACATTTCTAAATATTATTCCGTAACTATGACCAAAAAACACAAAGACCAATTCAAGATGACGAGTTCGGATAAAGCGGACAGAATATTAACGCACAAAATTTGGGGTATTCCTATCTTTTTAGTTATTCTTTTGACCGTTTTCCACCTAACTTTCTCGGAAAACTTCTTGTTTTTAGGTGGCGTACTTAACCCCGAGTGGGTGTCTTTTGAAGGAACTGTGTTTGAAGGGCTTATAGGCTCGGGAGAAGGACTTGCGTCCCCCGGCGTTATACTCTTTAACCTAATGGATATAATAACGGCAAACCTATTCGGTTGGCTCGGGGGCTTGGTTGAGTCGGCAGGCGCCTCCCCTGCAATACTCGGTTTTGTAAACGAAGGTGTTTTTGCAGGTCTTGCAGGCATACTTTCCTTCGTACCGCAAATAGTTTTCTTGTTGCTCCTTATCTCTATTTTGGAAGACACGGGATATATGGCGCGCGTTGCCTTTATCCTTGACAGGATTTTAAGAAAATTCGGCGTGTCGGGCAGAGCATTTATTCCTATGATTATGGGATTTGGTTGTTCCGTACCCGCTATTATAAATACCCGTACTCTAATTGACGAAAGAGAAAAGACGTTGACTATTCGTACTATTCCGTTTTTTACTTGTGGCGCAAAAGTGCCCGTGCTCACCGGTGTTGCCGGCGCAATCGTGTCGTCTTTTGGAATAGGTAGCGCGGACCTTATAACCTACGCTATGTACGTGCTTGGTATGGCAGTTGCGGTAATTACTATTATTTTAATGCGCTCCACCACTCAACGCGGACCTATCGCGCCCTTTATAATGGAATTACCCAATTATCACGCTCCGTCCCCCAAAGCGCTTGCTTTGCACATGTGGGATAAAATCAAACATTATTTGCAAAAAGCCTTTACCGTAATACTTGCTTCCACCATCGTGATTTGGTTTTTGTCAAACTTCGGTTGGAACTGGCAAATGGTTGACAGCATAGAAAAATCAATACTCGCATCCATCGGCTCGTTCTTCCAACCCTTCTTTACCCCTTTGGGATTCGGCTCGCAACTCACAAATTACGGTTGGATGTTCGTAGTGGCAGCGGTTACCGGTCTTATTGCAAAAGAAAACGTTATAGCAACTTTCGCAACTCTTGCAGCAATCTTGCCGAACTTCGTAGAAGGAGCGGGAGAAGGGGCAGAGTTAGTTGCAATAATAGGCGCAACGGGAATAGGAATTCCTGCGCTCATTGCCTTTATCGTGTTTAATATGACCACTATTCCGTGTTTTGCATCCGTTGCAACGGCAAAAGGCGAACTCGGAAAAGGAAAGACTAAATGGACCATACTTTTCTGGATAATTACGTCTTACACCGTTAGCACGATAACCTATCTCGTACTTACTTGGTGGTGGACAGCGTTTATCGTATTAGCGCTTTTAGTAATAGTAATACTCTCCATTAAGTACTACAACAAAACTCATCCTTTGAAGGTATAATATGACACCGATTGATATAATAATTATAGTATTAGCCGTAGGAATAGTAGGTGGTGTAATAGCGTTATCTATCCGAAACAAAAAAAAGGGAAAAACTTCCTGCGGTTGCGACTGCGCGAATTGCAAAAGTTGCAGTAGTTGCAAAAACATAGACGAACTTTTAAAAAAATAAATATAGCAAAACCTTATCAAAAAACAAAAAGCGACGAATATTCGTCGCTTTTTGTTTTGTATTGAACTTTTAACTTTTTATCACAACTCGCCGTGTTTAAGGGACAAGCGTCCCCGACTGTCCGTTCACAAAATATCACTCGCGTAGCGAATATAACTAATTGTATTCCGTGCAGAGTAGTCTAAAGGGTTTTTCGTCTTCTTCGATTTCGGGGAAGCGACCGACTTTGTCATAGTAGCGGTTGTCGTTTTTGTCGTCGTTTACCATAGATACTTCAAACACAAGGCAAGTACCGCCTTCCGCCCAAAATGAGTGGTACAAGCCTTGTTGGATAGAAAGGCTCTCTCCCGGCTTAAATCTTAAAACTGTACCTGCAGGTACGGTGTAGTGTCTTCCGTCCGAGTTAATCTCGACGTCGGTATTTGAAAGATTACCGTTTTCGTCCGAGTTATATACTTGCATGCAAAGAATTCCACCGCCACGGTTTATAATATCTTCCATTTTGCTCCAATGGAAATGCATTGGAGTTTTTTGTCCTTCTTGTACTACGAGAATTTTTTCGGCGTAAGGTTTTTTGTATCGTGGGTTGTCGTGGTTACCGTTGCGGAGAGTGATGAGCAAAAGTCCGAGTTTATCAAAATCGTCCCCGCCGTAGTCCGTCAAGTCCCAACCGAGCATATTGTCGCGGACTTCGTTATATTCTTCGCCCTTTTCCGCCCACTCTTCAGGGGTAAAGTTTGCAAAAGGGGGTAGGTCTATTTTATATTCGTCTAAAAGACGGAGAGTTTCTTTAATCTTTGCGTTAATTTGTGACCTTTTCATTTTTTTCTCCTTACACGGGCATTTTGTCGTGCAAAACTTCAAATTTACCGTTGTCGTAGCGTACGCTAACTACTTCGGCTTTATGCATTGTAATAGTTACGTTTGCTTTGTCCACCCACAAAGTGAAAGTTTTGTCTTTCATTTCGGGGTTAAAGAATCTAAATACGTATCCGCCGTCGTCTGAAATTTTAAACGCGGGCATAATAACTTCTTTGTCGGTGTGGATATCCACGCGTTTTTCTCCGCTTCCTATCGGGAAAACGTTAATAGCGTACGGTTTTTGATTGAAAAGTTCGCTCATAGCCGTAACTTCTTCAATCGTTCCCGTCATTATGCGGAAATTAAAGGTGTATTTTCCGCACTCGATTCGGGGGATATATCTATCCGTAGGAATTAGTTTGCGTTTGCCAGTTCCTTCGCCATCAATGGACAAGGGGTGCGCGCAGTAAGCGGGTGCGCGAAGAAGGGTTAGATGAATATATCCGTTTTCTACCTTTGCGCCGTGTACTCTATCGTTTATAATAGCAAAAACTTTGCCGTCGTCTTGCTTAACACCCACCCATTTTTGGAAAGAAATCTCGTAATCTACGGGTTTTTCTTCTATAACGAAAGGTCCGTCGCCTAAAACCGTGCCGTCGGGTATAGGAACTCGAAGTTTAAGGGCTTTGTTTTTTTCGATAAACTCTACCGTGACTTTAAGGTCGAGATAGGGGAAATCTTTATACTTTTTGTACTCGATAACGGCTTTTGAGTCGTTCTTTTTGTAAAATCCTTCCACGGTTTTTAACACGTCGCCGTCTTCCGTTTGGTGAATAGGGGGGAGCGCGTCTGTGGAGTTCAAGAAGACTTGACACTCTTTTTCCGTCATTAAATCAAAGTCCACTGGGTTTTTGCCTATTCCTAAAAGGTCTTCTTTGCTCATACCCCAAGGGTCCGCATTGTCTTCAAAAAGTTCAAGGGCAAGGCTTTTGCCTAAAAGGGGAGAATTTGCCGTTACGTCCAAAATCTTTGCTGGCACTGCGGGATAGTCGAAATTATAGAGTTTACGAGTTTGTGGCTCGTGGAAAACGGAGAAACGGGTTACGGACAACGGTTTTAATTTAGCCGTGAACGCTATTCTCTTTCTCCAGTCAAGGTTCATATTAGAGTTTTCCTTGATTTGCTGTGACGGAATTTCTTTATCCCCTTGGAAAAGTTTGGGAACAAGGAAGTCGTTAGACCAGTTTTGGTTAGCAAGCATATATTCGGCTTCAAGGGGCGCGGTTATCTCGTAAGGCATGGGGTTAAATACGTAGATAGGATACTCTCCCGTCTTTGCAGGGCTGTCCCCCAAACACAAGTGCATAAAGGCGTTAGTTCTATAATCTTTTACGATACTGCTACAGGTGCGTAAAAGTTCAAGACCGTTTTCTTCCCCGTCTTCTACGCAAGAACCCGGTAAAATGTCGTGGAATTCGGACAAAAGTAATTTCTTTTGCGCCGTTTCAAGGTCGGTTAAATCAAATTTTCTTCCGCAAAGAGAAGCAACCGCCATCATTTTTTCCGTCGCGTACAAGTCGCTCTCCGCATTACGGTGCGCTTTTTTGATTTTTGCCATACTCGTATAGCAACCTGCCATACAAGTAACCAAGGAGTGGTCGATAGTTTCTTTTACCGCTATATTATCGTTATATAAGTCTTCGAGCGAGGAGTGGATAATCTCGGTGCCCTCTATTGAAAACTCGGAAATTTCCTTTAAGTCCTTTCTTGACGCGCCACCACCGTGGTTGCCTACGCCCCACAAAAGACCGTCAACGTTTTCGTAAGGCATATTTTTTTTAATCTTTCTAACGGCGTCCCCTAAAAGAGAGCCGTAAGGACCGAAGTTGCAATAAATTACGCTGTCCCCACTGGGCGCAGTCCAATGATAGAATTTGCCGTCGGGATAGGGCATAGACCACTTAAATGGACGGGAACTTGCATACCCTTTGTAACCGTTTTTAGCAAGAATTTGCACGAGTCCAATGCTATGACCAAAAGAGTCAAAGTTGAGCGCGATTTCCGGTTCAACGCCGAATTTTTCCTTAAAATATTTTTTACCCGTTGCAATTTGACGAACGAAACTCTCTCCGTTCGGTATCAAGCAGTCCGGTTGGATATACCAACCGCCCATAATCTTCCATCTGCCTTCCTTTACGAATTTCTTTATCCTTTCAAAAAGTTCGGGACAGTTTTTCTCAACCGCTTCGTAGAGAAGGGATTCGTTGTGGCAAAATACGTAATCGTATTCGTCCAAAAGGTCGCAAGCCGCTTTGAAAGTGGAGAGCGCCGCCGATATTCCTTCGTCGTACGTCCAATGCCACACGGGGTCTATATGCGCGTTACAAATAAGGTGTAATTTTTTCATAATTCACACGGTCCTTGTTTTTTCTTTCATTATACACGCAAATAAAAAAGTTGGTTATAACGAGATTGATAAAAAAGTTGTCAAAAATTGATATATTTGTATCATATAAACATTGACGGGAAAAAATTTAGGGTATATAATAAATTTAGAAAGATTTTAGGAGCAAAAAAATGCGAAGCACGGAAAACCTTACCGCAACTTTTCATCACGGAGAGCACGTATCTCTCACTAAATTTTGGCAAGACAAGGACGTTATTTGCCCAAACACCAAAGTTTTTTATATATTGAGCGGAGAAATAGTTATCGAAACGGACGAAGAAAGAATTTTGGGTAAAGAAGGGGATATGGTTTTAATTCCTGCGGGCACACGCCACGACTTTCATTTGTCGGACAAGGGGTTTGCGAGCAAATACTGGATGCACGTGGATATTTTGCTCGACGGAAAAAATCTTTTCGACTTTTATTCCTTGCCATTTAAGATACACGTGGACAAAAACGAGTATCTTGAAAACCTTTTTGAAACCGTTTTAAGGCTTGGGAAAAGCGAGAAACTTTCCCATAAACTCACTACTTCGTCCACTTTGCTTTCCATAATTTCTTTTTATGCGGAGCATTGTGAGTATTTGGACAATAGACCGGGGGACGAGATAGACGAGTCCATAAAATATATTAAAAATCATTATAAAGAGAAAATAACCCTTGACGAATTGTGTAAGAGAGCAAATTTTTCCAAAGGGCATTTCGTGAGAAAATTTAAAGAGCGCACGGGATATACCCCTATGCATTATATAAATTTGCTCAAAATTGACAAAGCCAAAACTATGATTGAGCAATTAAGCGCGCCGATAAGCGATATTATGGAAGAACTCGGTTTTTGGGACAGCGCGCATTTTTCCAAACTTTTTAAACTTCACACGGGGTATTCCCCAAAAAAATTCCGCGAACTCAACGGATATAGAAACTCAAACAAATCTATATAGGGCGAAAATCTTTATATTATTGTACGCGCGCGCGTGCGCGCGCGAGAGAAGTCATATTTTGGTTTTCTTTTTCATACAATATTTTACGTGGAAAACGTAAAGGAGAAAAATATGATGGACGAAAACGTGAATATGGAAGAAGAACTCTCGTCGGGTAAAAACCAATATCAAGTAATAAGACGAAAACCTAAACGCTCCGTTTTAAACTTACTGCTTTTGCAAGTGGGTATTTGTTTGGCAGTGAGTTTGGGCGTTTTCGTAGTTCGCGCACTTATAGGTGGGGCGAGCGTGACCGCAAGCACGGGCTTTTTTGATTTCGTAACGGTGTAAAATGGTAATTGCTCGTTTCTTTTTTAAAATCGTAAAGATTTTTCCCAAAGTAACTTTGCACCCATTGTTTTTGGGGTATCTCTGCGTGCTTTTCTTTTGCGGAGCGGAGAGTACTGCCGTTTTGTCCCTTCTTGCCGTTATTCTTCACGAATTAGGGCACGTTATAGTCGCAAAACGCGTGGGTGTTTCTTTGGGGGAAGTGGTAATGTACCCCTTTGGCGCGGTTATGTGCGAAGAAGGGGACGAAAAAAATAGCAGTTGGAAAGTGGCTATTGCTGGACCTATTGCAAGTTTGTGCTTTGCTGTACTCGGCGCGCTTATGCTTTTGGTGGCAAAAAGCGAGTTTTGGGCAGGATTTTTAAACGCGAACCTAACTATCGCGCTCTTTAATTTACTTCCTGCATACCCCCTTGACGGCGCGAGAGCAATAATTTACTCGTCCCCAAAACCTATTCGCGCAACCAAAATTTTAAGGCTTTCGGGAATAATTATTTCCTTTGTATTGTTTGCCTTGCTCTTGCTCGGCACGTTTTTGGGTAAAAGCAATCCGTCTTTCGGGTTACTCGGCGCGTTTTTGCTTATAGGCGCGCTAAACGGCGTGGAAAGGGAAATGAGCGCAAGAATTGCTAAAATTCTTTTGGTCAAGCAAAAAAATTACGAAAAAGGTTTGCCCGTCGTAAAAATTGCGTGTAGCGAGAATATGCCCGTGCATAGAGTTGTTTCCAAAATTTCCCCCGATAAATTGACCGAAATAGAAATTCTTTACAAAACCGGGGACAAAAAATGTGTGAGTGAAGAAGATTTTTTGCGATTTGCCGAGATTTCTTCCCCAAAAAGAGCGATAGGAGAAATATGATTTTTCCCTTAAACGCAACATATTGTGGGTTATCCGCGCGCTAAAACACAAGGTGCGCGGTTTTTGTTTTTGTCCGTAAAAATAAAGGAAAAAAAAGAAAAAATTTTGTAAAAAGTTGTGAAAATTCATTGACAAATCTTTGCGCGTTTGCTATTATATTTAGGCTGTCCACTTTTCGAGTGGAAGCGCAATATTCCTGTGGGGGTGTAGCTCAGCTGGGAGAGCACCTGCCTTGCAAGCAGGGGGTCAGCGGTTCGATCCCGCTCATCTCCACCACACGGGCTCATAGCTCAGCTGGTTAGAGCACACGCCTGATAAGCGTGAGGTCGGTGGTTCGAGTCCACTTGAGCCCACCATTCGACTGTCGTCGAAAGTTTGCACATTGACAACTGCATATTACAATATTTAGGTATAAAAAACGAGTAAAAATAGTAATACGAAAGTAATACGATTTTTCATGTAAGAAATGCAAATTGGTTAAACCAATTTAAAATCTTAGAAAGATTTTCAAGGATTAAATCGACGTATACGATCAAGCTAATAAGAGCGTAGGATGGATGCCTTGGCACTAGGCGCCGAAGAAGGACGTGACAAGCTGCGAAAAGCTGCGGGGAGTTGCAAATGAACATTGATCCGCAGATGTCCGAATGAGGAAACTCACCTTAAGTAGCATTAAGGTATATGCAACTGAATCCATAGGTTGCATAAGGGAACCCGGGGAACTGAAACATCTAATTACCCGGAGGAAGAGAAAGAAAACAATCGATTTCCTTAGTAGTGGTGAGCGAAAGGGAAAGAGCCCAAACTTTTCTGTAGCAATACAGAAAAGGGTATGGACCCAACGTAGTACAATTTAGGATAGCCGAAGTACCTGGAAAGGTACGTCAAAGAGGGTGACAGGCCCGTAGGCGAAATTCGAGATTGACTTAGGGTATCCGGAGTACCACAGGACACGAGAAATCCGGTGGGAAGGCGGGAGGACCATCTCCCAAGGCTAAATACGACCTAGTGACCGATAGAGTATAGTACCGTGAGGGAAAGGTGAAAAGAACCCCGGGAGGGGAGTGAA
>JAZSRG010000058.1:0-3529 GCA_045538365.1 Clostridia bacterium | reverse complement strand
AGAGACCCTTGTCTTCCTAAGACCGCTTGGCCTCCGACTTTAAGGGATACACGTTTACTGGTTGGGTAGTTGACGGCGCGTCATACGAACAACTTTTGACCGAGAGAAAGGTTTCCTTTGATGCAGAAAGCAGAACTGTTTATGCAAGAGCAAACTACACTCCCGTTACGGGCAGAATTCGTGTAAATTGCGTAAAACAAAAAATTATCGATCCGACCACCGGTAAACCTACCGACGAAGAAATTGACGTAGTTAAAGGCGTTATTTCCACTACCGGTAGCGCTATTGCTTACAAGTATGGTGACGTTATAACCATCACTCCCGAAATGTTGGTAGAAGGTTATTGCGTATCACAGTTCTCAGTAAAGGGCGCTGACGCAACTATCAACGAAGACGGTTCTTTGACTTTCGTTATGGGAGATGAAGACGTAACTATTCGTATCGAAACCAGAGCAATCGACGTTATTGCAGTTGATAACGAAATCACTATGTACGTTGTATTCTTGGTTATTGGTTTAATTATCGTATTCGCGCTTCTCTTTGCAAACAACAAAGATAAACAACGCGAAAGACAATAATCATTATTTTCCTACGCGAGCCACGTGGCTCGCGTAGGGAGAAAACATTTTTGAGTTTTTTGGGTTTTATTCCGAAAAAACTAAAAGAGAAAAACACTATTGCAGTGAAAATAGGGAAAAAGACACCGAGAAGTTTTAAACTTGCTTGATAAATTCGTTTTTGTAACTTATTTTCTAAATATATGGGATAGAATATTTTATCTCGACACAACGTGAAGCAATTGAGAAAGGAGACAAATATGGAAAAAGTTGTGCCAAAAATTAAATTTAAAAACAAACCGGAAGACGAGATGATTATAGGTGCATATCTTGAGCCTCTCGTTTACGGAAGATATAAAGAATGGGGAGCAGACGTTACGCTCACCGAAGCCTTAGACGATATTAAAAATTGTAATCTTAATACTCTTTTTCAATGTAACAGTCGTTATAACGAAAATAGAGAAGGACACCTTGAAGAGCACGGTTATACGATAGAACTTTTCAGGTTAACACACGAGCGCGGACTTAATCTTTTGTTTAAAGACTCCAAGGTCGTTGCTGACGGCAATTATCTTATGTTGCACTCAGAAGACGAAGCCTACGAGTATTTTACTAAAGAATATAAGTGGTTAAAGGATACTTATTCGTCTTTTGCAGGACTTCATTTTATTGACGAACCGGGATACAAAGATTGGGTAAATTTTGCTCCGATTGAGAAGGCTTTTCATAGAGCGTTCCCGGACGACTTATTCTTCTTGAATTTGTTGCAAACTTACGCGCCGCATTGGGCTATACCTAACGGACCGTTTTATAGACCGGAGTCCGAAGGTTGGCTTCCAAACGACGGAGATATAGTTAAATATTATCAAACTTACGTGGATACTATGGACCCGCAGATTTTCTCTTACGACCATTATCCTATCCGCGACGAGTTTCCTAAAATCGAACCCGATTATTTCTATCAATTGCATTTAGCGAAAGAAAATGCAAAGAAGAAAAATCTTCCTATATTTGCATTTATGCAAGTAGGAACGTGGGGGGAGAGAACGAGAGTTCCAAGTGACGCCGAACTCAGATATCAAGTAAACTGCGCTAATGCATATAACACCAAACATATCGGTTGGTTTACCTACTGGATTATGGCAGTTTTACCGCATCACAGATGTATGATGGTTGACGAGCACGGTAACAAGACTAAACAATGGTTTAGAATTAAGCAAATAAACAAAGAACTTTTATTCCAAGACGAATATTTCTTGAACGCAGCGTTTGAAGGTTATATTCAAATAGGCAAAATGCCGTCAAGCGAAATGCCCGTTGAGTCCGATAGACTTAAAACTTTCGGTAACTTAAAGAAAATTTCGGGCGGAAACTTGTTTATAGGTTGTTTCGACTATATTCGCGACGGCAAAGCGTACAATATGTACTACGTAGTTAATAACGATTTAGTTAACTCAGTACACGAAAGTTTTAACTTTAAAAAATCTTTGGATTACACTTATATACATAGAGAAACAAAAATGACTGCAAAGGGTAGTAGCATTGAGTTAAGTTTAACTCCGGGCGACGCTTGCATCATTATTGAAGGTTTAAAATAAATTTGGGGGAGAAATTAATGAAAAACATACCACCAAAAATTGCGTTTCCTAACAAACCCGCTGATGATATGATTATCGGCGCGTACGTTGAACCTTTGGTTTTTGGGAAATACATCAAAAAAGGTCTTGACGTAACCGAAGACGAGGCTTACGACGATCTTAAAGAGTCGGGTTGCAATCTTGTAATAAATACCGAGTCGTGCTTGAACGACTACGCAAAACGTCACGTTATAAATATGTTGAAGCAAACGTCAAAACGCGGATTATCTTTTATTTTCCGTGATAGACGTTTGATTGACGGCAAAAATAGATGCGTTTTAAACGATTACGACACGGCAGTAGAGTATTTCAAAACTTACAAAGAGTTTGAAAAGTTCTCGTCCTTTGCAGGTGTTCACTACGTTGACGAGCCGGGATATAAAGATTTTGAAAATTTTGCTATCGTAAAAAAGGCGTTTTACGACACCTATCCCGAGAACAAACTTTTCTATATTAACGTGTTGCAAACTTATGCTCCAAGTTGGGCACTTTCAAACGGACCAGTGTATATGCCCGAAGAACCGGGTTGGTTGCCGTGTGATCCCGACTATATTAAGTATTACGAAAAGTATATGGACATCGTTAAACCTGATTTGTTCTCGTACGACCATTATCCACTTCGTGACGAATTCCCAAAAGTTGAAGACGACTATTTCTTACAGTTGCATTTGGCTAAAAAATATGCTGAACAAGCAAATATTCCCATAATGGCGTATATTCAAGCAGGTTCTTGGGGGGACAGAACTCGTCTTCCTAAAGAATGCGAATTCCGTTGGCAAGTAAACTGTGCTATTGCGTATAACACCAAGCACATTGCGTACTACACCTATTGGGTACCTTATGACAGTTGTAGGGGTATGTTTATAGACGACCACGGAAATAGAACTCGTCAATATTACTGGGCACAGCAAATTAATAAAGAACTTTTGTTCCAAGACGAATATTTCTTAAACGCAGGATTCGTAGGATATATTCAAACGGGCGATATGCCTTCAGAAGAAGTTCCTGTTGAAGAAGATAGACTCACGTCTTTCGGCTCGCTTAAAGAAATTACCGGATGTCCGAACTTGTTTATAGGTTGTTTTGACTACGTTCGCGATGGCAAAGCATACAATATGTATTACGTAGTTAATAACGACTTGGTTAACGAAGTTCACGAAACTGTAAAATTCACTAAAAACATGGATTACACCTACGTTTATCGCGAAAGCAAGAGTGTAGGAAAGGGCTCGGAAATTGCTATCAATTTAACACCGGGTGACGCGTGTATAATTATTGAAGAATTTTCAGAATAGACTTGAAATTATTTATCGTTTGTGGTATAATGTATAGAAG
>JAZSRG010000206.1:0-3134 GCA_045538365.1 Clostridia bacterium | reverse complement strand
TTCACTCTTCACTATTACCTCTTACTTATCCATAAAAAGACCACACCGCCGAGAATAATTCTCGACGGTGTGGCCTACAAAAGGAAAGAGGGTTGTAAAAATCTATTTATTGGTTCGTTTTTTTGCTACTTGTAAGGCTTTTTTGTTGGTTTGGTTGGCGTATTCTCTAAATTCGTGGAGAACTTTCCTACCTATTGCCCTGTAATCTACGGAAAGAACTTTTTCTATCTTTTTCTTTCTCGTGTCTTCGGGTACTCCAAACAACAACATTATAACGTTTAACGCGCCCGATATTTGTATATCCAAAGGAGTTTCATGCTCTCTCGTTGCTATCGTCGCGTATTCTATGCCCGACACTATATTCTCGGCTTCGCGCCATTGAATATCCGGCCAATTCTCACAATACTCGCCGAAGATTTTTTTCATTCTCTCAACGTCACTCGTTCTAATTCTATTGAAAGTCATAGGGGACGTATATATGGATAAATAAAAATCTCTTGCTTTCTCGTCTTCTTCACAAATGGACGCAACTGCCGCAAGTTCCAAACAATAAGACATTAATGACGTATAACCTTCTTGAATCTCTTCGTCCATAAGTTTGGATAAAAATGCAAAAAGTTCTACGACTAAAACGTCCAACAAATGCTCTTTGGTCGGGAAATAAAAAGTAATGTTACCCGGACTTAATTTGAGTTGTTTGGCAATCTTGTTGACCGTGGTCGCGCTGTATCCTTCGTCTAAAAACAGTTTAAGTCCGTGTTTTATAATACGCGCTCTTGTGCTCGTTCTTCTCTCTTCAAACGGCATAAAATAATTCCTTTCTCTTCTTGTACGTGTACTAATTATATACTATAATTCCCCATTTTGCAAGCATTTTTACAAACTTTTTTAAAATTTTTTAAAATTAGTATATATACAACTTTTTTCGACAAAAAAAACCGAGTTTTCACTCGGCTTTTTGTCTTTTTACAAACTTCCTTTAATTACTCCACCGCCAAGGCATATATCCCCGCTGTACAACACGCAGTACTGCCCTTCGGCTATCGCCCTTTGGGGCAACTCGAAGTCCACCCTAACTTCCCCGTTATCTAAAATCGTGTAAACGGCGTTTTGCTCGGGTTGACGGTGACGGATACGGGCGGTAACGGGGGCGGTTTTATCTTTCGGCACACCATTAATCCAGTTAAAGGTTTCGCAAATAAGTGTGGGCTTAAACAAGCAATCGTCTTCGCCGTGGGATACGAAAAGAATATTTTTCTCCACGTCTTTTCCCGTCACGAACCATCTCTCTCCTTCTCCGCCAATGCCTAAACCCTTTCTTTGACCGAGAGTGTAGAAAAATACGCCGTTATGACGACCTACGACTTTGCCGTCGCACACGATATCCCCTTCTTTCATCGGGATATACTGGGATAAAAACTCTCTAAACTTTCTCTCTCCAATAAAGCAAATTCCCGTCGAATCTTTTTTGTCGGCGGTAATTAAGCCTTGTTCTTCGGCTATCTTTCTAACTTCGCTTTTGGGTAGATTTTGCAAAGGAAAAAGAACGTCTTTTATTTGTTCTTCCGATAATTGATTTAAAAAGTAAGTTTGGTCTTTGTTTTGGTCAACGGCTTTGGTTAAATACGTTCTGCCGTTCTCTCGTTTTACACCGCAATAGTGTCCCGTTGCCACAAAGTCCGCTCCAGCAAGTTTTGCTCTCTCTAAAAAGGGCTTAAACTTTATCTCGCGGTTACAAAGCACGTCGGGATTGGGCGTTCTGCCCTTTTTGTACTCTTCCACAAAGTGGAGAAAAACTCTCTCCCAGTACTCGTCCGAAAAGTCCGCGGTGTAAAAAGGAATATCTAACGTCGCGCACACGCGCAAAGCATCTGCGTAGTCGATATCGGCGGTACAATGACCGCTGTCATCTTGCTCTTTCCAGTTACGCATAAAAAGTCCTATAACTTCGTAACCTTGTTTTTTCAAAAGGTAAGCGGCAACCGAACTATCCACTCCCCCGCTTATGCCCACAACTACTTTTTTACTCATATAACTCCGTTGATAAATATCTCATACCCGTATCAGGCAAAATTACTACGATATCGCCCTTTACTCTTTTGGACAATTCAATTGCCCCCGCAAGGCTTGCCCCTGCCGTAATTCCAACCAAAATACCTTCTTTTTTTGCAAGAAGTCGAGCGTATTCATACGCTTGCTCTTCGTCGATTTTTATAATCTCGTCAAATTGCGCCACGTCCACTATATCGGGAATAAAACCTGCGCCTATGCCTTGAAGATTGTGCGCGCCCGCCGTGTCCCCCGACAAAACCGCGCTTTTTGACGGCTCAATTGCTATAATTTTAGTGTTTTTATTATGTTTTTTAACGTAATCGGCTATACCGCAAAGCGTTCCACCCGTACCAACGCCACCAACCACGAAAGCCGTAGTCGGTAAATCTTCAAAAATCTCGGGCGCGGTAGTTGAAAAGTGCGCAAGTCTATTGTCAAAATTCGTAAATTGGGACGGGATAAAAGAATTTTTTATCTCGCTTTTTAATTCTTCGGCTTTTTTGATAGCCCCGCTCATACCGAGAGTTTTGTCCGTCAAAACGAGTTCTGCTCCGTACGCAGACAAGATTTTACGGCGCTCCATACTCATTGATTCGGGCATGGTGAGTATAAGTTTTAAACCCCAAACCGCGCAAATTACGGCAAGTCCTATACCCGTATTTCCGCTCGTCGGCTCGATAATTACGGTGTCTTGGTTTATCTCTCCGCGTTTTTTGGCTTCTCTTAACATATAAAGAGCCGTGCGGTCTTTAATGCTTCCGCCCGGGTTAAAAAACTCCGTTTTAAGATATATTCGGGTGTTTTCCCCCGAAACTATATTATTAAGTTTTATAAGCGGCGTTTTGCCTATCCCTTCAATTACGTTTTGATAAAGCATTTTTTTCTCCTTTATCTATTTGTATATATTTTAACATATCAAAAAAATTTTGCAAAGTCTTTAACTTGATATTGACAAACTTTTTAACCTATGTTATGATTTATTTATCGGAAATCAATGAGTATTCGGAGATGATGAGAAAATATTTTGCGGTAACCATAGTTATCGTTTGTTTTCCTATCTCCAAAGATAGGATTTTTTGTTT
>JAZSRG010000115.1:0-1854 GCA_045538365.1 Clostridia bacterium | reverse complement strand
CCTTCACAGTCTAAAAATGTAATTGATTCATTTGCCTCACATTCATAGATTTCGTTGCTACCGTTTCCGTCGCCGGGCTGATAAATAACTTGATATAGGTTATCTTCCCAAACGGCTTTTACAACGGTGTTTGCATTTATGGTTATCGTATCGCCAACGTTCTTTTCAACGTCGTTTACGCTCCAAGCCTTGAATTTCTTCCCGTCAGGTGCGGTAAACGTACAATCAGGCAACTTATATTGACTACCAGCATTTTGCTCTATGCTTGCCATTGTACCCTCGCCACCATCCGCATTAAAGGAAACGAGATAAACGATTTGCTGTTCCGTCCAATTGATTCTAAACATTAAATAATCTTCGCCGATTATCTGATCGTTAGCATTATAGGCTTGAATGAAGAATTGTTTTTCTCCAACTTCACTTGCGGTAAAGACGTATTCCGGCTTATCCGTCGTTGCAAACGGAACAAAGTCGTTGCTTTCATATACTTTAATATCATAATACTCAACGTCAAGGCTGAAGTCCCACTCTACAAGACAATCTTTGCCGACAATAGCATTTATTTCGCTATCGGGTTGTTTTGTAAATTCGCCTGCTATAAACTCAATAGTAAACTCGTCGCTGTAATAAAGCGTACCGTCATAGTTTGCCATAAGCCTATATTTTTGAGCGTATGCAAAATTGCTTGCAGAGAAAGTATAACTTTTAATATCAGATGTTAACCCTACGGAATGTCTCCAACCCTCACTTGTATCATAGGTTTCGATTTTAAAAATTTGCAATAAAGAAATGTCGCCAATATCCATATCCCAAGTGATAATAATGTCTTCACCTAAACCAGCCCCAACTGATTGACTTTGTGGTTGAGTAGTAAACACAAATTTTTCACGCCAAGTAATCGTAAAATCATCCGAGTAGTAATCGTTGCCGTCTTTAATTGCGTGAACTCTAAACGTGTAGGTGCCACTTTCCGCAAAAGCATTTACGGTTGCTCCCGTAGGCGTTGCATTTTGATATTGTGAATAATTTTCCCCGTCAAATTTTTCAAGATAAATAGCCGATACGTCGCAGTTCAAAGCCCAAGAAACTTGAACGTTCGTGCCATACGCTACGTCATAGTCCGTCGGTTGCGTAATAAATTTAGGCGCATTAGGATCATACCAATCTACTTTGAACGTATTGCTACTAATAACAAATCCGTTTTGATAGGTAACTTCCACACGGTATTGTTTTACAATATTGCTGTTTGCAGGTATATTAAATTGTCCTGTAACCGCGCCAAGACTTGCCCAAGTATCGTTTGCGTTTTTAACAAACAATTCCATACCTTGAACGTTCGAATTATTGCTAACGTAAACCGTGTACTGCGGAGATTGTCCGTTTTCTACTACTTTATCTTCCAAATCGGACGTAAAGCAATAATTTTCAAAATCGTAGTTGATTATAACCTGAATTTTGTTTTCTCTATTCGTCCATTGCGTTGTAAATATACCGCTATTATCGTGCGAATATACCATATTTGCAACCAAGCCGTAAGTAGCAGTAGAATTGCTCATAAGTTGGTCGTCGATAAGTTCGCCGCTTTTCGTATGTAATTCTACTCTTATTGAATAAGATTTACCCACTTCTAAAACGTCACTATCTTCCAACTTATTCGTTCTATAAGCGTTTAAGCCTTCGTAAATAGAAATACCTGTAACCGTCAATCTACTATCCGTCAAAGTAATGCTATTTACGTCGTAAGTCCCTGCCGTTTCGCCAGCTTCTAATAACCGAGTACCATTTTCCAATCTGGAATTTATATCTTCGTCTGTATGCGTAGTTTCTTTCCAACGGTCATAAAGAATTGTATAT
>JAZSRG010000041.1:0-7924 GCA_045538365.1 Clostridia bacterium | reverse complement strand
CCGACGACGACGTTGAAAAGTGTATGAAACTTTTGACCTATATGCCGTTAGACGAAATCGAAGAACTCACCGCAGTTCGCGACGAGAGAATTAACAAGGCAAAAGAAAGACTTGCGTACGAAGTTACCAAAATCGTTCACGGCGAAGACGTTGCTAACGAAGTTTTAGCAAAAGTAAGAGCGGCTTTCTCTGGCGACGTTGACAATATGCCCGAACTCGTACTTGACAAGTCTTTAGTTAAACTCGTAGATATTTTAGCATTTGCAAAGATTGCTCCGAGCAAAGGCGAAGCAAGACGACTAATTGAAGGCGGCGGTATCAAAATCGACGAAGACAAAATTTCCGATATCGGTTTTGAAGTAACCCCCGATATGCAAGAAAAAGGTTTCGTTTTGCATAAAGGCAAAAAAGTACACTACAAAGTAAAATTTAATTAATGAAAGAATACAAAGGCGTTGGAAAAATAAGCGTAAACGAGATTGAAATTCAGCGTTCGCGCTTTATATGCGAACTATTCCCCGTGCACACTGCAGAAGAAGCGGAGGAGAGATTGTCATTAGTTCGAGAAGCGTATAAAGACGCCACCCACCATTGTTTTGCCTATATCGTTGGAGAACACGGTATCACGATGCGTATGAGCGACGACGGAGAACCGCAAGGCACGTCCGGTCCCCCTATGCTTGAAGTTTTAAAGAAAAGGGGACTATCCGATACTTTGGCTGTCGTTACGAGATATTTCGGCGGTATTAAACTCGGCGCGAACGGACTTGTCGGCGCGTATTCAAGAAGCGTGTCGGAAGGCTTGGACAAAACGGATATCGTAACCTATACGCCTACCGTTATTGCAAAAGTTAAGGTGGACTATTCTCATTACGGCAAACTCGTAAACAAACTTTTAGAACTTGGCGCAAAAGAAGAAAGCAAAGATTTTACGTCCGGGGTGGAAGCAGTTTACGCCGTTCGTGAAGAAAAATTCGATACCTTTGTAAAAACTATTGCGGCTATTACCTCGGGGACGGGGAGTGTTTCCGAACTCGAGAGAAAACATTATATTTTTGAATAAATTATGGAGATGATATTATGAAAATTACGTTAACGAAAAATCCTAAACAAAAACCTGATTTTAATTCACTTGGCTTTGGAAAATATTTTTCCGACCACATGTTAGTTATGGACTATGCTCCTGAAACCGGTTGGCAAGAAATGGAAATTATTCCTTACGACCAATTCCAACTCGCTCCTTCAACCACCGTTTTGCACTACGCTCAAGGTATTTTCGAAGGTTGCAAAGCATATAAGAACAAAGAAGGAAAAATCACTTTATTCCGTCCTGAAGAAAACTTCAAACGTTTCAATAGATCGGCAGAAAGACTTTGTATGCCCACTATTGACGAAGACGCAGTTTTAGAAGGACTTAAAAAACTCGTTGAAATCGAGTCCGACTGGATTCCGACCGACACGGGCAAAGCGCTCTATATTCGTCCTACTATGATTGGAACGGACGCAGCGTTGGGCGTTCACGCAAGTCATCACTATAAATTCTTTATCATTTTGTCACCCGTTGGAGCATATTACGCTCACGGCTTGACTCCTACCAAGATTTATATCGAAGACAAATACGTTCGCGCGGCTATCGGTGGCACGGGCGAGGCTAAATGTATGGGTAACTACGCTGCAAGTTTGAAAGCAGGCGAAGAAGCAAACGCTAAAGGATTCGACCAAGTTTTGTGGCTTGACGCAGCAGAAAGAAAGTACGCAGAAGAAGTAGGCTCAATGAACATTTTCTTCGTAATCGACGGCGTAGTAGTTACTCCCGCTCTTAACGGAAGTATTCTTCCCGGTATCACCAGAAAGAGCGCAATTGAAGTTCTTAAAGATATGGGATACAAAGTTGAAGAAAGAAAGGTTAGCGTTGACGAACTTATGGAAGCGCATAAGTCAGGCAAACTTAACGAGTGCTTTGGAACGGGTACGGCAGCGGTTATTTCTCCCGTTGGTCAACTTACCTACAAAGGCAACGATATGATTATCAACAACGGAGAAATGGGCGAAATTACGACCAAACTTTACGATGCTATCACGAGCATTCAAATGGGTAAAGCAGAAGACAAATTCGGTTGGGTAGTAAAAGTTAACTAATAATGATAGAAAGGTTTACGACAAAAAATCGCGAGGGGTTTTTATATAGCGATTTATATCTATTGCTCGTAATAGTTGCCGGCTTTTTCGTCTGGTATTTTAAACTGGAAAACGTTGGGTTCGTGGCGTTTGCCATCGTGGCGTCTTTGATTTTATTTTTCCACGATGACTTTGCGCCCGTTATACCCATAGCGTTGACTATATGTTTTATCATACCAAACGGGCTATCAACGGATTATAATCTTTACGATAATTTAGTTTTTTACGTTATAGCAATAGTTTGTTTCTTGACGGGACTAACCGTATTTTTTATAAAGAAAAAACGTATTAAGTTAGGCGCGCAGTTTATCGGTTCTATGGCGATGGGGTTAACCTACGTTTTGGGCGGTATTTTGTACGACTTTGAAATTTGGAAAAACGGACTTGTTACGACCTTGATATTTGCTGTTATGTGCGTACTCGTTTATCTTGTGGTAATAAACGGTCTAAAACGTGCTGATAACTCTTATCTTGCGAGAATTTTTATTGCTATTGCAATTCTCGTTATGTTTGAAACTTTTGCCTTTTTTGTAACGTCAGATAAAAGTTTTGAAGCAATTATTATAGAAAAATCTTTACATTTAGGGTGGGGTTGCTCTAATAATATCGGCTCAATACTCTTGCTTACTATTCCTTTGACTATCTATCTTGCGGTGAAAGAGAAAAAGTACGTTATTCCTTGCGCTATATTAGTCGTAATGCAAATGGCAACCTTAGTCTTAACTTTGTCAAGGGGTTGCATACTTTTCGGGGCTATCGGCATACCCGTGGCTCTTGTGTACGCTTGCATTAAAACTAAACACAAAAAGTGGTTTTATATCGCTTTCGGCGCAACTTTCGTAGCCCTCGTTATATTCTCGTTTATAAAAGTAGACGCGCTTGGAATTATTTGGGATAAATTAAACATATTTGATTTCGGAAGCGGTACGGTTAACGATAACGGAAGATTTGAGATTTATTCCGCAGGTATTCACAATTTCTTAATCGCGCCTTTTAACGGCACGGGCGTTGCTTTAGCCTACGCTGTTGACAAAGTCAATTATTTTTGGTATCACTGTACGCCGTTACAGTTTATGGTAAACGCAGGTACTTTAGGTTTAATCGGTTATCTTGTTCACTTATTCTTCAAATACAAGATTTTCTTCGTAAGAAAAACTCCCGTTGTAAATAAGTTTATCTTGATAAGCGTTATACTTTGGAGTTTGTACGCGTTGATTGACTGCAGTTATTTCTTGCCGTATCAATTAATGATGTTATTCGTGTTACTCGCTTATGCGGAGAAAAACTTACCAAAAGATTACGATGCGTATGCAATTTTTAAACGCAAAAGGGGAAAAATAAAAGAAGAAAAATAGTTTAGGTGGAATATGAAAAAAGACAAATCATTTTGTATGCGAAAATATTTAATAGATTTACTAATGATTGCGTTTTCCTTCGTTTTTGTATCCTTTTTTTACTTGATTTTAATAGAAGGCTTTTCATTTAACGATTTGCATTTTTGGAATTTTCCGATATATTTGGTTTATTTCTATTTAATTAACGTGCTTTGTCATCAGTACGAAAATATTTGGAAATATTATTCTTTGAGAAACCTTATTAGTCACACGTTCGCTATCTTTTGTACGTCTGTTTCGTACGTTGCAACCGTTTGGCTCATCTCTTTCGTAGCGCTACAAGACGCAAACTGGATAGTACACGTATTGTCGGCAATTATGACTTGCTTTATGGTGTACGCTATCGTCGTTTGTAGCCGTATCTTTTGGAGATGGTTATATCTTAAAAAGAGCGGAATAGTTAGTAAAGAAACGGATAGACGAAGACTTGCAATAGTTGGTGGCGGACGCGCTTGCGTTATCTACGTCGAGTATTTGAAGGGTATGGGTAATAAAAAATACGACCTTGTTTGTATTTTTGATGACGATAGAACTAAAATCGGTTTTAGTATAGATAACGTGCCCATTGTCGGCGGAATTGAAGATATCGACGCAAAGTGTAAAGAACTCAAAATCGACGAAATTTTAATCGCTATGCCTTCCGTTAAAGGGGAGCGCATTAAAGAGATTATCAACGTATGCGTAGATACGCAGTTGGTTGTAAACACCACTCCCGTAGTTTCGGAATTTATAAGGGACAGGGGAGAAAACATTATGTCACAGGTTAGAAAAATTAAACCTGAAGACTTACTTGGAAGAACGACTATAGAGTTGGACAAAACGTCCGTTGTAACTTATATAAAAGACCAAGTCGTATTAGTATCCGGTGGCGGAGGTTCTATAGGTTCTGAACTTTGCCGTCAAGTAGCAATGCTTGAACCCAAAAAACTTATCGTTATGGATATATACGAAAACTGCGCGTACGACTTGCAACAAGAACTCGTTAGAAAGTATAAAGGCAAGTTAGATTTAAGCGTAGAAATTGCAACTATGTGCGATTTAGACGAAGTCGAAGCCTTGTTTAAAAAGTATAAACCGGACGTAGTTTTCCACGCGGCGGCTCACAAACACGTACCGTTAATGGAAACTAATCCGTCTGAAGCAGTTAAAAACAACATTTTCGGCACTTACAATATGGTAAATTGCGCGGACAAGTACGGCGCTAAAAAGTTTATTCAAATATCAACGGATAAAGCCGTTAATCCGACCAACGTAATGGGCGCGACCAAACGTTTCTGCGAAATGATAGTTCAGTCTATGAAAAATAGGTCTAAAACCCAGTTCACGGCGGTTAGATTTGGTAACGTGCTCGGCTCGAACGGTTCGGTTATACCTTTGTTTAAACGCCAAATTGAAAACGGCGGACCGGTTACCGTAACTCACCCCGAAATGCAAAGATATTTTATGACCATACCCGAAGCCGTACAACTCGTTATGCTTGCAGGCGTTGAAGCCGAGAGCGGTAACGTTTACGTGCTTGATATGGGTACAATGGTAAAAATAGCGGACTTTGCTCGCAAAATGATTATTCTTTCAGGACTCGTTCCCGGTAAAGATATTGAAATCGAATACACGGGATTAAGACCGGGTGAAAAACTCTTTGAAGAACTCATTATGGACGACGATAGAGTGGATAAAACCAAGTTGGAGAGAGTATTTATTGAAAAACTTCCCCAAATCACTCCCGACGTCGTTGAAAGCGGACTTGAAACGCTCAAAACCGCGCTTGATAAAAACGAACGCTGTGAAGTAGTACAAGCCTTGGCTTCAGTCGTTGACACCTATCACCCTGACGACAAGATGCAAGCCGATATCGCTGAATACAAAAAATCACTATAAAAAAAAGGAACGAATTTTCGTTCCTTTTTAATTTAGTATAATATATAACTATATATAAAGAGTATTCTTATTGGTAATTTTTTGTCGGAGTAAAAGCGCGTGCGTATCAGCGTACGTGTTTTCTATTTTCCAAAGACTGTCGTCACGGTCTTGTAAGTCGGAAAACCGAGTAATAATTCCGCATTTTTTAAGGTGGGACAAAAGGTCGGTTTTGTCCTTTTTCACGGCTAAAAGCCTACCGTAAGTTTGACCTTTTTCAAACTCTTTTACGTGCTCTTTCGTTATATCAAAAAGGGCGCAAAGAGCGATACGTCTAAGCCTTGATAAAGTGTATCTTTTGGTCTTAACTTTTTCAAGTAATTCGTCGAGAGTGTTGACTTCGTTGACGTATTTTTTGAACCTATTTTCAAGCCCTTCCGAAACGTCGAAAATGCGCGCTATTTCTTGTTTTTTCATAGTTTTAAACTTGAACAAAACTATGGTGGAAAACTCTTTTAAATTATCGTATTTCGCATTTTTTAAATCAAGCAAAACGTAGTCGGGGACAAAGTATTTAAGATTCTCAAAATCGCCTTTTAAAAGCCTTTCTCTAATACCGCTTGCCGACAAGAAATTGTTAAGGGGAGCGTCGGAGTGAAAACCGTTGTCGGAGCGCAATACGCTAAAGGGCGTTATATCCGTGTCTTTTATTGCGCGCATATAAAAAAGGGCGAGATTGTTATTAGGGTGTGCGAGAATATCGGCGTAGTCTTCGTTCGGGTAAAATGCTCTAAAAGTTTCACAAAGAGCGCGCGGATAACTTTTCCCGTCGTCCATATTTTTTTGGAAAAGTTCGTGAAATCCGTCGCTTGGATTTTCTATTATTCGGTTAATTTCTTGGAGTTTTGATATATCCCCGCATTCCGTACCAAAAGAGATAGCGTTCGCGCCCAAAAGTTTAGCAACGTCCATAGAAGTTTTTGCAAACTGTTCGCCACTTAAAAAAGATGCGAAAGCAGGCAGTTCGATAACTGCGTCAAGTCCGGACAAAATAGCGTGACGCGCCCTTGTGAATTTATCCAAAACGGCAGGCTCGGCCCTTTGCGTAAAACTTCCGCTCATGATACCTACCAAGTAATCGTTTGGAAAACGTTCACGCGTTTTGGCTATATGATAGGCGTGCCCGTTGTGTAGGGGGTTGTATTCGGCTGTTATAACGGTAATTTTCAATAAAAACTCCTAAAAAACTTAAAATACACTTAAAAGTGTTTTGCTTTTTTTTCTATTTCGTGTATAATTATAAAGGTTATGCGGAAAAAACGCAAAGCAATTTAATACATTTTTCAAAAGAGAGGTGTTTTTTTATGTCAAAGTTGATGGATTCTATCAAAGCAAAGGCAAAAGTACTTGGAAAACGCATAGTACTTGCAGAAGGAGAAGAAGAAAGAATTATCCGCGCAGCGGAAATGGCAACCAAAGAAGGTATTGCTAAAATTATTCTTATAGGTGACGAAGCGGTTATCAAAGCAAAGTGCCCCGACGTATGTTTGGACGGTGTGGAAATCATTAACCCCAAAACTTATGCAAAGACCGCAGAATATGCAAATCTTTTATTCGAATTACGTAAAGCAAAAGGTATGACGGAAGAAAAAGCAGCAGTTTTAGCGCAAGATTGTTTGTTCTTCGGCGTACTTATGATTAAGAGCGGAGATGCTGACGGATTAGTAGCAGGCGCCGTTCACTCAACGGGTGACGTTTTGCGTCCCGCCCTTCAAGTTATTAAAACCAAACCTGGTATTTCCACGGTTTCAAGTTGTTTCTTGATGAGCATGCCCGAAGACGGTGTTGGAGCAAAATACGGTGATAACGGCGTACTCGTATTTGGTGACTGCGCAGTTAACCCCTGTCCGGATAGCGACCAACTCGCAGCAATCGCAATCGCATCTGCAGAAACGGCAGAAAAACTTGCAGGTATTGAGCCTAAAGTTGCTATGCTTTCTTTCTCAACCAAGGGTAGCGCTAAACACGAACTCGTTGACAAAATAGCAATTGCAACGGCAAAAGTTAAAGAAATCGCGCCTAACCTTGCAGTTGACGGTGAACTTCAAGCAGACGCAGCGCTCGTTGCAAGCGTTGGTAAACTCAAAGCGCCGGATAGCAAGGTAGCAGGAGAAGCAAACGTTCTTATATTCCCTGACCTTCAAGCAGGAAATATCGGATACAAACTCGTACAACGTCTTGCAGGGGCAGAAGCAATCGGACCTATTTGTCAAGGATTTGCAAAACCTGTTAACGATTTATCAAGAGGTTGTAGCGCAGAAGACGTTGTTGGCGTTGTAGCAACCACGGCAGTATTAGGTTAAGGAGAGAGAAATGAAAATATTAGTTATTAACGCGGGAAGTTCTTCCCTTAAATATCAACTTATCGACATGGAAAACGAGAGCGTTATTGCAAAAGGCGCGTGTGAGCGTATTGCAATCGAAGGCTCTAAACT
>JAZSRG010000128.1:0-11077 GCA_045538365.1 Clostridia bacterium | reverse complement strand
GTACGGTAATACTAACGGTAGATATTTTAAGCGTTTGGTTTTAATATCGATTTTATCTTTAGCAGGTCTTTTGGTAACAAACGTTTTGTTTCACGGTTACGTGCACGAAATATTTACTTATCTTGGACTAATTTTTTATATTATACTTGCTTTCATTTTTGTAAAATACGAGAGCAAGATTCCAAAGAAAAAACCTTTGGTTTATACAAAACGTATGATTAGACAATACGTTGTATTAGGTTTGCTCGCTTTGGTAACGAACTTTTTCGTGTTTAAACTTAATTGGGAATTGATGAATATCGGGGAAGTATTCGTGACGTTTAGATTTGCGTTGATTGCTTTATCTCCATTGATTTTACCCGTTTTGGTTTTATTATCTTGCTTTTTAACCGCTCCGTTTGAAATTTTAAACAACCGCAGATATCAAGTTCGCGCGAAGAAAAAACTCAAAAAACGTGACGACCTTATAAAAATCGGAATAACGGGAAGTTATGCGAAAACTTCAGTGAAGGTTATATTGGCAAGTATGCTATCTAAAAAATATAAGGTTTTAGCGACTCCTGCAAGTTTTAATACGCCGTTAGGTATATCTATTTGCGTGAATAAGTTAAAGAGTTCACATCAAGTATTTATTGCTGAAATGGGCGCGAGAAACGGTGGAAATATTCGAGAACTTTGTGATATCGTCGAGCCACAATACGGAATTATTACGGGTATTGCTAATCAACATCTTGAAACCTTTTTCAGCATTGAAAATATTATAAAAACTAAATGCGAATTAGCGGATAGTTTGAAGAAACGTAACGGTTTTCTCATTATAAATAGCGATACAAAGCACTTGGAGGACGTTATTCAAAGAGTGGATACGGAGTATCAGTTATGCGGTGTTGGGGCAGATAAGAGAAATTCTTTGTTTATTAGAAACGTTGTCGTAACCAATAACGGTAGTGAATTCGATTTGGTTGTAGATGGGGAAAGTTATAATTGCAAAACGCGAATTTTAGGCGTACATAATATATCTAATATTGCCGTTTCTGCAGGTCTTGCTTTAAAACTTGGCGTAGATATACGAGATATCGTTTTAGCAATTTCGGAATTAGAACCACCTGCTCATAGATTAGAACTTGTTAAAACGTCGAACGGTATGGTGATATTAGACGACACGTTTAACGCGAATATTGAAGGAGCAACTGCGGCTCTTGAAACACTTTCTTTGTTTGACGGGCGTAAGGTAATAGTTACTCCGGGGCTTGTTGAACTTGGTGTAGAAGAAAAACAAGCCAATAAAGAGTTTGGAAAAAAGATAGCGCATATTTGCGAACTCGTAGTGTTGATAGGAAAAACTCGTAGCGAGCCTATAAAAAAAGGTTTGCTTGAAGAAGGTTTTGATCTGGAGAAAATTTTAGTGTTTAACTCGTTGGACGGCGCGAAGAAAGAATTTAAACGTTTCTTAACGCCAAAGGACGCAGTTTTACTTGAAAACGATTTGCCAGACGACTATAACGAGATTGACGAACTTGCGTAATTCACTTTTTATATTTCCGTGCATATAATAATGAGGACTTCGGTTCTCATTATTTTTTTGGAGGGAGTATGAAAAGAATAGGTGTTTTTTATGGTGGTAAGTCGTGCGAGCACGAAGTTTCTGTAATTACGGCGGTGCAAATGATGGCGGAAATGGAAGACGAGTATATAGTTTATCCGATTTATATAACGGAAGAAGGGTGGTTTACAGGAGAGTTGCTCAAAAACGTAGAAAGTTATAAAGAGTTTGACTCATCTTCTCACGTTAAAGTTTTACTTGGTGGAAATAAACTTTACACGAAAGGCGCGTTTAATAGAATAAAAATTTACGGCGAGATAGACGTTGCCGTTCTATGCACTCACGGTGGACTTGGCGAAAGCGGTGGACTCTCAGGCTTGCTTGAAATGTACGGCGTACCTTACGTTGCATCCAGCGTTCTTGAATCCGCAGTTTGTATGGACAAAGAATATTTTAAAATCATTGCAAAGGATAAAGGTTTTAGAGTAGTTCCAGGAATTACCGTGAAAAAAGAGACGTTTGAGGAAAATGCGGATAAAATTTGTGAAAAGATATTTGCAAAACTTGGGGAAGATATTATAGTAAAACCCGTTGATTTGGGTTCGAGTATAGGAGTTAACGTTCCTAAAAATATCGACGAGTTAAAAGATGCGTTAAGTTTGGTTTTCTCATACACTAAAAAAGCGCTTGTGGAAAAACGAATAACCGAAATGACGGAATTAAACTGCGCAGCGTGTAAAATGGGCGAGAGCATAATAGTCAGCGCAATTGAAAAACCTTTTAAAAAAGGGGACGGAATTTTATCCTATAAAGACAAATATTTGACAAAGTCAAAAGTAAAGAGGGAAGATAGAGAAATTCCTGCAAAAATTTCACCAAGGATTGCAAGCAAAATAAGAAAACTGACCAATAAAATATACGAAGAATTTAATTTATCGGGAGTCGTTCGTGTGGATTATATATATAAAGAAGATAGCGAAGATTTGTACGTAAACGAAGTAAATACGATACCCGGTTCTATGGGCGCGTATTTGTTTGACGAGTGCGAGATTGATTATTCGTGTTTAATTAGAGGCTTAATTGATTCGGCAGAAGAAAGATTTAAAAAAGATAACGAATTTTTATCACATTTTTCGAGCGAATTGCTTAGTGGGAAGTATTTTGTGTCCAAAAGTTAAAGTGTTAAAAGAATAAGCAATAAATCTTTGCTTTTTTGACTATAAAATGATATAATAAGAAAAAAATAATTAAAATGGTACAAAATGAGAAAGATTACAAGTTTTTCATTGGAGGTTTTTCCTCCTAAAGATGACGTCGGTATTGATGCTATTTATAAAAATCTTTATGAGTTTGCAAAGATTGAGCCGGATTATATAAGCGTAACTTATGCAGCCGGTGGAAACGGCGGAACGGGTACGGCGGAGATTGCTTCCGTTATTCAAGACGTGCACGGCATTAAATCGATAGCGCACCTTAGATGTATGGGCGAGACCAAGGATAGTATTTCGTCCATTTTAGAAGAATTGAAGCAAAAAGGTGTAAAGAGCATACTTGCTTTAAGAGGGGATAAAAACGCCGAAGATTGCTTGACTGATTTCCATTATGCGACCGACCTTATATCTTTTATAAAAGATAAATGGAATTTTGAAGTTTTTGCAACTTGTTATCCTGAAGGCCATACTGAAAGCCTTGATTATCATCAAGACGTGGACGTCATGTTGAAAAAATACGAGTTGGGAGCAACGCGTTTTATATCACAATTATTTTTTGATAACGAAGATTTTTACAAAATGCGTGACGAAGCAGTTAAAAAAGGTGTAAAAGCGCCTATCGTTGCAGGCATTATGCCTATAACCAACGCAAAACAAATTTTAAGAACTGTTTCAATGTGCGGAGCAAAGATTCCCACAAGGCTTAGTAAAATAATTAGTAAGTTTGGCGAAGATCCCGAAGCGCTTAAACAAGCGGGATTAAATTTCGCTATTCAACAAATAAGTGATTTAATATCAAACGAAGTTGACGGTATTCATTTATACACTATGAATAATCCCAATACCGCAAAAACGATTTATCAAAGCATAGGCACAATGTTATCGGTAGCAAACAAATGAAATTAAAGTTTTTAGAAAAAATTAAAGAAGACGTACTTATATTTGACGGCGCGTTTGGAACGCGATTGATTGCTTTGGGGTTAGACAGCGCGAAAGCAATGCAATATAACGTAGAAAAACCCGACGTTATTACAAATATTCATCTCTCGTATAGGGAAGCAGGCTCCAACGTTTTGTATTCTAATACGTTTGGAGCAAATTCCTATAACCTTGAGCAGAGTGGATATACGGTTGAGCAAATAATTAAGTCTGCGTATAAAAATCTTAAAAACGCTTCTGATAACAATACCTTTTTGGTGTATTCGTGTGGACCGTTGGGGAAACTAATGTATCCAACGGGCGAGTTGAGATTTGAAGACGCGTATAACCATTTTAAAGAGCAAGCGGACGTCGTATCCCAACTCGGCTTTCACGCCGTGGTTACTGAAACTTTTACGGACATAACTGAATTACGCGCGGCAATTCTTGCTTTTCGCGAAAATACTGATTTACCCGTTATTTCGTCTATGAGTTTTGATGAAAACGGCAGAACTTTTGCGGGAAATAGTATTGAAACTTTTGCTCGAGTTGCCCAAGGCCTTGGAGTGTCTGCATTGGGCTTAAACTGCGGTTTAGGTGCAAAGAAAACCTTTGATAATGCAAAAAAACTTGCAAAATACACCACTTTACCTATATTCGTAAAACCAAATGCAGGAATGCCCGTGTACGTTGACGGTGTTACGAAGTACGACACAACTGCTGAAGAATTTGCAAAACAAATTTTTGATATAGTGAGCCAAGTGCCGAACGTTCACGGCGTAGGCGGTTGTTGTGGAACTAATCAAGAATATATATCAGCCCTTAAATCAACTGAATTTATTAAGGCTCAAACTGAACTAAATAAGGTTATTCCGCCTGCGGTTTGTTCGGGACAAGAAGTGGTTTATTTCGACGACTTTTTAGTGATAGGGGAAAGATTAAACCCCACGGGAAAACCAACCCTTAAAAAGGCGTTACTGGAACTTGACTTAGACTACGTGTACGGACTATGCGCGGAGCAAATTGCCCTTGGCGCAAAAGTTATAGACGTAAACGTAGGTATGGCGGGAATAGACGAACCGTACGTTTTGGGCGAAGTCGTTGAATACTTGTCAGGTAGATTGACCGTGCCACTATGCATTGATACGACTAACATAGACGCTCTAAAAGTTGCGTTAAGAAGGGCGTCGGGTGTCGTTATGATAAACTCGGTAAACGGGGAGAGAGAGTCTCTTGCTACCGTATTGCCGTTGGCTTCAAAGTACGGTTGCGCCCTTATAGGTTTGTGTTTGGACGAAAGCGGAATATCAGATAATCCTACTGTAAGAGTGGGGATAGCGGATAGAATAATAAAGACGAGCGCGGGATACGGCATTCCACAGGACAGGCTCTTTATAGATGCTTTGACCATGGCGATAAGCGTGGACGACAATAACGCAGTTAGAACTTTGGACACCGTTAAAAGGCTTACCGAAAACGGAATTAAAACCGTTTTAGGGCTTTCAAACGTATCATTTGGGTTACCGCAAAGGGAGAGAATAAACGGCGTATTTTTAAGACTTGCTAAAAAAGCAGGTTTGTCATCTGCGATAATTAACCCTGCATTATCTGAAATTGAAGATGATTTTATAACGACGACTGCGGTTTTAGGCGCGGATAAAAATTGTGAAAATTATATAAATAAATATTCCAATTCAAAGTCGGTTGTTGATAAAACCAAAGAACATAGTTTAAAAGAGTGCGTTTATTTTGGTCTTGCAACGGAGGGCGCAAAGCGAATAAAAGAAGTTGCAAATGAAGAAAACTATACTAAAATTATAAACGACGATATAATTAGCGCGCTTAACTTATTGGGTGACGAGTTCGGCGAAGGAAAGTGTTTCTTACCGCAACTTATGGCAGGCGCGGAATCAGCAAGAACTATGCTTGATTATATTAAAGATACTTTTATGAGCGCAACCACTCAAGAAGGCTCGTGTGTTTTGCTTGCGACCGTAAAAGGGGATATACACGATATAGGCAAAAATATCGTTAAGGCAGTATTGTCAAATTATGGTTACAACGTCGTAGATTTAGGTCGAGACGTAAGCGTTGAGGATATAATCAAAGCGGTAAAGAAATATAATCCGAAAGCCGTTGGCTTATCCGCTCTTATGACTACGACTTTGAAGAGTATGCAAGACACGGTGGTAGAGTTAAAAAGAGAATTCCCCGATACTCTTTTGCTTTTAGGTGGAGCGGTAGTTACTCGTGAGTTTGCTACGGGGCTTGGCGCAGAATACTCGGAAAACCCACAAGAATGTGTCAAAGTATTACAAAAATACGGATTTTAGAGAATAGTATATAAGGAGTACGTTTTGAGAAAAATAGCAGTAGATTTAGGTGACGTTAGAATAGGACTTGCATCAAGCGACATCATGGGTATAATTGCAAGCGGAAATGAAACTTATTATCGCAAGGGTGACGATAGGGACGTTGATTATATAGCGGAATTTGCAAAAAAACAAGAAGCGGATACAATCGTTATAGGTTTACCGGTAAATATGGACGGAACTGAAGGCGACAGAGCGGAGATTTCTCGCGAATTTGCAAAAAAGTTGTCTGAAAAAACCGATTGCAAAATAGAGTTTATGGACGAAAGACTGACGTCTAAGAGCGCGGAAAGATTATTGATTTCGGCTGATATGAGAAGAGAAAAAAGAAAACAAGTAATTGACAAGGTTGCTGCGGCGATTATTCTCCAAAGTTATCTTGATAAAATAAAATAATAGAGGTGTAATATGGCAAAAGATATTATTAACGAAACTGAAGATTTAGAAGACAGTGAAATTATCACGCTCGTAAACGACGAAGGCGAAGAAAAAGATTTTCTCCACATTGGAACTTACGAGTACAACAAAGAGTGGTTTGTATTTTTGCAAGACTGTGAACAAGCAGCGCTCGTTGAAGAAAACGAAGACCTTGAAAGCGAAGTTTATATCTACAAACTCGTAGGGGATGAAGAAAACGAACAACTTCTTCCCGTTGAAGACGACGCTTTAGCGGAAAAAGTTTACGACGAATTCATGAAATTTATGAACGAAGACTAATAAAAAAAACAGGCAAGAATTTCTTGCCTGTTTTTTGTTTGTTAAATTTTAGAAAGTTTTAAAAATTCTGCTAACTTATCTCTTTCGTTTACAAGCGTTCCAAGAGCGGTTATAACGGAGGAGGGAGCATCGTCAAGTAAAGTAACTTTAAGTTTAGTTAAGTTTACGATATATTCACAAAGACCGGGGAGAGTAGCCGAGCCACCGCAAATATATATGCCTCTTTCCGTCATGGTTTCGGCAACGTCGGTGGGGGCGTAGGTAACCATTGCTGCAATCATATCTGTTATTTTTTTGAGCAAAGGTTCGATTAAGTCGCAAACTTCTTTTGCCGTAATTAAGAAACTGCGTTGACCGCCCGTATCCGCGTCACGACCGATAACTTCAATGTTTGAAGTGTCGTTAGCGTAAAGACTTGCGATAGCAAGTTTGATTTTTTCCGTGGTTGCTTGACCAACTTTTACGTTTTGTTTTTCATATAAAAAGTCTGTAATAGCGTTATTTATGGCTTCGCCTGCGATATTTACGCTTGCGCCATCTATAATTTCGTTATTTGAAACAAGAGCAACGTCGGTAACTCCGCCACCCATAATTACGAATATTCCGCCGTCCGGTACGAGTCTTGATATAGCAATGGGGGTTTCAATAAACGTTACTTCGTTTATTCCTGCCTTTTGCATAACGGTTTCGTAGGCTTTTCTTTCAGCGAGAGAAAGTCCGCAAGGAATAGATGCAAGCGCGCGTATTCTAGGCTTAACTACGGCTTCGGGAAGAAGGCGAGCAATAAACTTTTTAAGAAGGAGAGTAGCGGCTTCCGTATTGATAATAACACCGTCGCGAACGGGGAAGATTACTTGTGTGTTTGCCGAAACTTTACCTAAAAGTCTTTTTGCTTTAGTACCGCTTGCAATAACTTCGGCTTTTCGTTCTTTTCTTATGGCAACTGCGGTGGGTTCTTTAAGTACCACTCCGAAACCTTGTTGGTATATGGTAGTATTGCAACTACCCATATCAATTCCTAAATCAATAATAGCCATATTTCCTCCTATATAAGACCTAATTTTGTAAGTTCTTTTTGAATTTTTTCAACAGGTAGTCCTACGATATTAGTATAACTACCAAAGTATTTTTCAACTACGCCGTCTTGTATTCCGTACGCGCCCGCTTTGTCCAAAGGCGAGCCCGTTTCAACGTAACGAGTGATATCGTCAAAAGACATCTTTTTCATTTTAACTTTAGAACAGTCGTAAAACGTTTTAGTAAAAACTGAACCGTTCAATTTGTATTTGATACACACTCCCGTATAAACTTTGTGTGTTTTTCCTTCTATGCGGGACAAAATATTTTTTGCATCGAGTTCGTTTAAAGGTTTGCCTATAATTTTATTTCTATATACGACAATCGTGTCAGCAGAGAGTAAAATATCGTAATCTTTTCTAATGCAGTCGGCTTTGGATAAAGCCACGGACAGCACGGTTTTAATAGGGGATTTTGAAACTTTTTCTTCGCAGTCGGGGGAAAGAATTTCAAAATCTGAAAAAATTTCTTTTAACAACTCTTTTCGTCTTGGTGACGATGAAGCGAGAATTACTTTCATTTTTTAATTTCACTCGGATCAAAAATTTCGTATAAAACGTTGCTGTTTAACGTGCGGATAGAATCAATAAAAGCGTCTAACGCATCACTTTCGATATTAATTTTTAATTGGGACGGTTTAGCCGATTGGCTCGTGTATAAAATAAAAATAGTTCCGTCCGCTTTAATCTTTACTATGGAACTGATGAGTCCGCAAGGAATTTTATAAAAAATCATACCGAGTTTAACGTATAAGCAACTGTTAGTTACAACATATTTTGATTTAAAATAAATTAAAAGTAAAAAGATAATTAAAAAAACGCAAAGAGCCGTACCAACGATATCTAAAATCATATTAAAAGAAGTCCAACCAAACGCGCCGAGTAGAGTGAGAACGTTTTTAACGGCGCATAAACCGAAAATCGCGGTCATAATTATAATAAACACTTTTGATGCGGTGGTATGAACGAATTTGAAAATAGATTTTGACATATTTACCTCACGATTATTTAAACAATAATTATTATAACATAAAATATTTACGTATGCAAGAGCGGATTAAAAAAAGTTTGCGTTTTTGTGATAAAAAAAGCGCACAAAAGTGCGCTTTAATTTATTTTACTATCAAATCAACGAAGCAGAAATTATCTGTATCCACCAAACCGCGATTGGTTAGTCTTAAACTTGGAATACAAGCAAGGGATAGAAAAGACATCGTCATAAACGGTTCGGGAACTTTGCAACCGAGTTTATCCCAAGAAGTTTTAAGACTTGATACGAGTTCGGCCGTTTCTTTTGCGGGTTTATCGCTCATAAGACCTGCAATCGGGAATGGAACTAAAGACAAAACTTTGCCGTCAAGCACGGCGCACATGCCACCGCCCGAGTTTTTAAGAGTTTGAGCGGCTACGTACATGTCGCTATCCGTAGTTCCTACGACCATTAAGTTGTGGCAGTCGTGAGCAACGGTGGACGCAATTGCACCACGTTTAATGCCAAATCCTTTAATAAATCCGTAACCGATTTTACCCGTTTTGTTGTGTCTTTCAAACACCAATGCTTTTAAAACGTCTTGGTCTATATCGCTAACCAAATTGCCGTCTTTTGCATAGATTGTAGCAGTTTCAGAGTTTGTCGGTAGTTGGGACGGAACGATGGAGATTACATGAACGGTTTCACTCTCGTTTTCCGTTTTTATTTTAAATGTGTCGAGTGAAAAATCGGCAACGTTTATCGTGTTGATTTTTTCTTCGTTAAACGCAGGAAGGGCTTTTGTATCAAATAAAGGCGCGTTATTTTCAGCAACTAATTTTCCGTTGATAAACACCTTCTTAACGTTAACGTCTTCAAGACTATCAAGGAGAATAATATCCGCCACTTTCCCAAGAGAAATGCTTCCCGTGTCTTTATCAACACCGTAGATTTCAGCAGGGTTTATTGTTGCCATTTGATACGCCGTTAGAGTAGGAATACCAAGTTTAATGGCTTTTCTTACGATATGGTCGATATGGCCTTTAGTTGCAAATTCGTCGGGGTGAATATCGTCGGTACAAAAAGCAACGTGGCGAGTGTCGATATTATTTTTTGTGATAAGGGTAGATAATTCTTCGAGGTTTCTTGATGCTGAGCCTTCACGGAAGAAAACGCAAACGCCACGACGGAGTTTTTCGAGCGCTTCGGGAGCGTGGGTTGACTCGTGACAATCGTTTATTCCGCACGAAAAATATGCGTTTAACATATTGCCTACGTCGGGGGTGGAGTAGTGACCGGAAACGATTTTGCCGTGTTTTAAGCACTCTTCCACAATGTCGTGAGGACCTTGAGCGTTATGCACGATTCCAACGTAGTTCATCATCTCGCCCAAACCGAAAACTTGTTCGTGACCTATAACGGGCTTAACTTCGTCAACCGTAATCGTAGCCCCCGCATCTTCAAATCCGGGCATAGACGGTACGCAAGAAGGCACGAAAGCCATAACTTTTAAGGGCACACGTTTGCTGTCTTCTAACATATATTCAAGACCTTTTATACCCAAAACGTTACAAATCTCGTGTGGGTCAATGCAAATGCTTGCAGTTCCGTGCGGAACGACTGCTGATGCGTATTCGCGAACGGTAAGCATAGACGATTCGATATGCAAGTGGGCGTCAAAGAAGGCAGGGGACACAAAGAGTCCCGTAGCATCAATCACGTCGGTGTTAGTTCCAATACAATGGTTAGCGTCGCCAATAAAACAAATGCGACCATTAGATATTGCAATATCGGTATTAGGTATAAGTTCTTTGGTGCATACGTTTACAAGGGTTGCGTTTTTAATAACGCAATCGGCAGAAGCACGTCCCATAGCAACGTCGGACAATTTTTGTTTGATTTCATAAAGTTGATTTTGACAAAATGGATATTTCATATTTCACCTCTCGTCTATTATATAACAATAAAAAATCAAAATCAAGAAAAAGTAAAAATTCCTTATAATTTTGTTGAAAAAGCGCGAGAGGATTTATTCTTGACAGCATTATATATAAAGTGGTATAATAAAAATACAAAGGGAGGTTGTTAATATGCAAGGAAAAAAGAAGGGTTGTTTAATATCGTGTCTTGTTGTGGTCGCTTTAGTTATTACACTCATATGCGTAGTTCTCTTTGTTATCACACCCAATATGTTGGGTTTAGGTGATACGGAGATTTTGAAATACTATTATGATATGGAGGGTCAATTGCTAAGGGAAGAGAAAAGTGAT
>JAZSRG010000002.1:0-2179 GCA_045538365.1 Clostridia bacterium | reverse complement strand
TTGGCGCAATGACCGACTTCGGTCCGTTGATTTCTAACCCCAAAAGTCTTATTTTAGGCGCAGCCGCTCAAATTGGTATATTCTTTACTTTGATTTGCGGTTTAACTATTTTTAGTGGCATCTACACTCCGCAAGAAGCGGCTTCAATTGCTATAATTGGTGGAGCAGACGGACCTACCGCAATTTACCTTTCCACTAAATTGTTGGGCGGAGATTCGCCAATGGTTGCGGCAATAACGATTGCAGCATACTCATATATGGCATTAATTCCTATTATACAACCGCCTATAATGAAGTTGCTAACAACCAAGAAAGAGCGTCAAATTAAAATGGAAGCGCTTAAACCCGTAAGTAAATTCCAAAAAATTGCTTTCCCTGTTATCGTAATAATAGTTTGCGGTATTTTGTTGCCGACGGCGTTACCTTTGCTCGGTATGTTGATGTTTGGTAATATTTTAAGAGAGAGCGGTGTGACGGAAAGACTTTCAAAGACGGCGCAAAACGAGTTAATCAATATAATAACCATACTTTTAGGTCTTATGGTTGGCGCAAAAGCGTACGGACCGAAATTCCTTGACGTTGGAACTCTTGGTATTATAGTTTTGGGACTCGTTGCATTTTCCGTGGGTTCAGCAAGCGGTGTTTTAATTGCAAAACTTATGAACCTTTTCTCAAAGAAGAAAATCAATCCGCTTATAGGTTCAGCAGGCGTTTCCGCCGTTCCTATGGCCGCCCGCGTATCGCAAGACGTTGGCGCAAAAGAAGATCCTACAAACTTCTTGCTTATGCACGCAATGGGACCGAACGTTGCAGGCGTTATCGGTTCTGCCGTTGCAGCAGGTATTCTTCTTGCAATTTACCTATAATAAGGAGAAAAAATTATGGCTAAAAAAGTATTAATTACAGAAACAATTCTTCGTGACGCCCATCAGTCACAATCAGCAACGAGAATGAAAACGGAAGAAATGATTCCCGTTGCAAAAGAACTTGATAGCATAGGATATTACTCTGTAGAAATGTGGGGTGGCGCGACCTACGACTCCTGTTTAAGATTTTTGAACGAAGATCCGTGGGAGAGATTACGTACTCTTAAAAAGGCTATGCCTAACACTAAATTCCAAATGCTTTTAAGAGGACAAAACCTTTTAGGATACAAGCATTATTCTGACGACGTAGTTGATAAATTCGTTGAACTCGCCGTTAAAAACGGTATTGATATTATTAGAATTTTCGATGCGTTAAACGATACGAGAAATATGAAGCGCGCAATGGAAGCGACTAAAAAGTACGGCGCTATTTGCGAAGCCGCTATAAGTTATACGACGGGTGAGGTTTTTACCGACGAATACTATGTAAACCTTGCTTTAGAACTTGAAAAAATGGGCGCGGACGTTATTTGTATCAAAGATATGGCTAACCTTTTATTGCCTTACAAAGCGTATAATTTGGTTAAGAGTTTAAAGTCTGCCGTTAAAGTACCTATACATCTTCATACCCACAACACTTCAGGTACGGGAGATATGACCTTACTTAAAGCAATAGAAGCGGGCGTTGATATAGTTGATACCGCTTTATCCGCTCTTGGCAACGGTACAAGTCAACCTGCGACAGAACCTTTGGTTGCAACCCTTAAAGATACCGAATACGACACGGGACTTGACTTAACCAAACTTAACGAAATCAACAAACACTTCAAAGGTGTTGCTGAAAGACTTAAAAAAGACGGTTTCTTAAATGAAAAAGTACTTAAAGTTGATATTAACACTTTAATGTATCAAGTTCCGGGCGGTATGCTTTCTAACCTTATCGGACAACTAAAACAACAAAACGCGGAAGACCGCTACCTTGACGTTTTAGCCGAAGTACCGAACGTTAGACGTGATTTAGGATATCCGCCACTTGTAACTCCTACGAGCCAAATCGTGGGCACTCAAGCCGTTTTGAACGTTTTGTCAGGTGAGAGATACAAAATGGTAACTAAAGAAACCAAGGACGTATTAAGGGGAAAATACGGTCGTTTGCCCGTTGAACCTGATGGCGAACTCGTTAAGAAAATATTAGGGGACGAAGAAAGAATTACTTGCAGACCTGCCGATCTTATCGAACCCGAATACGAACAATATAAAAAGGAAATTGCCGAATTCTACGAAAAAGAAGAAGACGTTTTGTCTTATGCAAT
>JAZSRG010000097.1:0-7110 GCA_045538365.1 Clostridia bacterium | reverse complement strand
ACTATTCGGTAAATCCTGTTTGAGCTGTTGGCACACAGTTGTTTTTCCAACTCCCATAGTGCCACCAATCATATATAAAGTTTTCATCATTCACACCTACAAATTCTTATTTTCCTAACTGTTCGACCTATTGGAATTTGTTAGTATCTATTACCATAAATTGATTTCGCTTTTTCAGTATATTTCTTTACGAACTCGGTCTTTGCGTTTGTATAAGCATCTCGATTATGCTCGTATTCTTTCCATAAAGAAATCTTTAATTTTTCATACTCTTTTGCTATATCGGGAAACTCGATAAGATAATCCCTAAAATACAATTCATCGTTATCCCCTGCATATCTTAAATGCAAATGAAATACTTTCTCGGAAAATCCATTTTCGGTATATCCTTTATTAAAAGAAATTCTATCTTCGCTTTGCGACATACAAATATAGCCGTTGTTTGTAATCAAATCTTTATAATCAAACAAGTTGCTTTCTTTGAGAACTTCCACGAGAATATCAACAACAGGCTTTGCCCAAATGGAAGAAATCGCGGTACTTCCTATATTACTTATCCTTTGGACTTTTGGAAGAACTTTCTTTAACAGGGTTTCTTCTTCCAAATACCATTCTTTCCAACACTCTTGATGTTCTGTTAAAATGATAGGAAACAACTGCCACAGTTCTTCTAAACTCATTTCGGTTAATTTTTTGCTCATTATACACTCCGTCAAATTCTTATTTATCGGTGTGTTTATTGTACCACAAATTAATATTTTATGCAATTTGTTATGCGTGGGTAAAAGAAAACTCGACTTTTCCAAGTCGAGTTTTATAATTTATTAAATTTAAATCCCTATGAGTGACGCAGTAAAAACTTGTCGTTTTTTTATTTTTCTATTTGGTTTTTATAATTTGATATTCATAGCAGGAACTACGCCGTAGTGGGATATATTTACGTGAAAATATTCTGCGTAATAGTAATTGCCGACTGCGTATCCGTTGCTCTCTACGCTTGCAACGTTACTTTTATAGTAAGACGTGGGAGAACGAAGCCACCAAAAGCCTTTTCCGTAAAGGCTGTCAGACGTATCGATTTTTGCGCCCGATGCTCTTGCAAAGTCCGTAGTTGATTTTGCTCTCGCTGTGTCGCTTTCGTAATCGCTACTAAACCCGAAGTCCGTGTTTAAAGTTTCTTGATAACTGAGCAAAAATATTTTATCGAAAGTGTTTTCGCAAGCGTTTTCGTTATAGTCGGGGGTATAAGTCGTTTGAGCCGAGTTATCTACGTTCGTGGTAATCATAATTGCTTTCTCAACGTCATTAAACGCTACGTTATAAAAACCGTTGTTTAACCACCAACGAATATCGCTATCGCTATAATTGTTGTCGTAAGAAGAATTGTATTGTTTATTTATCAAAACGTTTTCGCAAAGAATAAAGGCGTTACCGTCTTCTTCGCTCAAAATTCTCCATTTGATAGGTTCTACTTTAAAATAGTATTCGCGTCCTATCGTTATTTTTTCTCCCGTCGTAAATTCGTATCCGCCAACGTAAGGAATAGCCTCGACCTTTGCGTAATAAAAGTTATCCGAGCCTAAATAGTAGCCACGGCCGTCTTGCACTTCCGTAATCTCTACGCTGTCCGCCTTAATAGTTTGGGGAAATTCGCCAAAATAGATAAAGTCTTCTTCCTGTTCGTACGGTTTTTCCGGTGGGTTGCAAGACTGGAAAAATGACGTAAGCATTCCGCAATTACAACCGCGTCCCGTACTTGTCGCACCCAAAGCAAGCAAGGTCAAGGACAATATAAGAGTTATAAATAAAACTCTTGATAAAATTTTTTTCATTTCCTTCTCTCCTGTCTTTTAAATTTTACTTTTTACTCGCAAAGTTCGTTTGCGAGCGCGTCTATTTGCGCAAGACTTTCATCACTCAAACTTGACAAAATCTTAACCGTGTTTTCGGTATAAGTTAAGTTTTTGCTCTTCTCAAGCATTGTTTTCATGGTTTTGGTCGCAACGGGTGCCCAAGAGCCGTTTTCTATAAATGCAACCGTGCGGTTTTGGAAGTTTCTCTCCGTCAAGTGGTTTATAAATTCACGCATAAAGGGGAAAATTTCCGCATTGTAAGTCGTAGTCGCAAGCACGATTTTATTGTATCTAAAGGCTTCAGCCACAACTTTTGACATATCACTTCTTGCAAGGTCGTACGCCTTTACGCTTTTACCTTTTTTCTCTATTTTTTCTACGAGTTTTTCTACGGCTTTTTTGGTGTTGCCGTAAACGGACGTGTACGCTATAACAATACCGTCTTCTTCCGCGCGGTAACTTGACCAAGCGTCGTATAAACCAAGATAATATCCGAGATTTTCTTTAAGCACGGGTCCGTGCAAGGGGCAAATTTTTTCAATATCTAAAGCGGATGCTTTTTTGAGCAAACTTTGTACTTGCGCGCCGTACTTTCCAACGATACCGATATAATATCTTCTGGCTTCCTCAGCCCAGTCTTGCGTATCGTCTATTTTACCAAACGTGCCGAATCCGTCCGCCGAGAACAAAATTTTGTCCGAATTGTCATAAGTTACCATAACTTCGGGCCAATGCACCATGGGGGCTGAAACGAAATTTAAAACGTGAGTTCCTAAACTTAAAGAGTCCCCTTCGCCAACCACGATTCGTCTGTCTCCAAAATCCGTGCCGAAATAGTTTTTCATCATGGTAAAGGCTTTGCTATTAGACACGATTTTGGAGTTTGGATAGGTTTTTGTAAAATTTAAAATATTTGCGGAGTGGTCGGGTTCCATGTGTTGTACGATAAGATAATCGGGCGTTTTGTCCCCCAACGCGTCCGCTATATTTTTGAGCCACTCGTCGCCGAATTTTTGGTCAACCGTGTCCAATATCGCCACGTTTTCGTCTAAAATCAAGTAAGAATTGTAACTAATTCCATTTGGCACTACGTATTGACCTTCAAATAAATCTATTTTTTTATCAAATACGCCAACGTATTTTATGTCTCTCGTGATTTGCATATATCTTCCTCCGCTTAACTTTTCAAGTTCTAACTTTTAGATTATACCACGTTTTCACAAAAAAATAAAGGGTAAAGCGCATATTTTTGCGTTTTACCCCAAAACTATTCTTCTAATAAAGCTTTAAATAGTTCTTTAACTTCATTATAACTAAACGGGAAAGCGTTGCTTCCGTGATAGGTTTTTGCATTGTGGCTAAAAAACTCTAATTTTAACGACCAACTAACACCGTCTAAAACGGGAGCAAAAGTATCGTTTTCGTTTACTTGTTTTTATTGGGTGATTTTTTACTTTTTAGATTGATAGGGCTTATACCAAAATGCTTTTTGAACATTTTTGAAAAGCCAAAGCCGTCGGAATATCCTACCATTTCGGCTACTTCGGCTACGGAATATCCACTCTCAAGAAAGTGTTTAGCGTGATTCATTCTAACCGATACTATATATTGCATTATCGACGCACCAAATTCTTCTTTGAATGCTCTTGAAAGATATATGCGGTTTACCCCAAGATTTTTAGCGATATCTTCTACGCTAATATCGGACATATAGTTCCTTTTTATAAAGTTTTTTACTTTGTAGATGTGCTTGACGGACTCTTTTTCGTCACGGCAAAACTGTGCGTACAGCAAAAACAACTTACCCGTTAAAAATTCTTCATATTTCGGGATATCGTCTTCGGTAAACTTTATATCAAGGAAAAACTGTTCGTCCGAAAATTTTCCCACGTCGGGAATAGAATCAAAGCGCGAAGATAGCGAGCCGTCAAACCCTATCCAAATATAACTCCAAGGGTCTTTTTCGTCCGCCTGATAAAAGGTCAATTCGTCTGCACGAATAATAAAATATTCCCCTGCGCCAAGCGCAAAAGTACCGTTTGAGTTTTTGAACTTCCCTTTACCCGATAAAATATAGTGAATAACGTAAAAATCCCTTATAAACGGGCCGTAGGAATATCCGGGACTACAATTTTGCCAGCCTGCGACAAGGGGATTTAATTCCCTAAAATGTTTGTTTAATATATTTTTGTCGTGTTGAGCGTTATACATATTTTCTCCTTAAGTTGCATTATAACATAAAATAGTTGCTTTTTTCAATTCTTTTTTTGGGAAAAATGTGTTAATATAAATATACTTAAAATCAACAAAACAAAATTACGCAAAAAGGAGCAACAAAAATGATTAAGATTACCTTCTTGGGTGCAGGAAGCACGGTGTTTGCAAAAAACGTTTTAGGTGACGTTATGCTTACCGAAGCGCTTTGCGACAGTGAAATCGCGCTCTATGATATCGACGAAAAAAGATTGGACGAGAGTTTCCTTTTGATATGCGCTCTCAACAAAAAAATAAACGCAGGTCGCGCCACGATTAAGAAATATTTAGGCGCAAAAAATAGAAAAGATGCATTAAAAGACTCCACTTTTATCGTCAACGCTATCCAAGTAGGCGGTTACGAGCCTTGCACCGTTACGGACTTTGAAATCCCCAAAAAGTACGGCATTCGTCAAACCATAGGCGACACGCTTGGCATTGGCGGTATTTTTAGAACCCTTCGCACCATTCCCGTTCTCCAAGAATTTGCAAAAGATATCGAAGAAGTTGCCCCCAACGCGTGGTTTTTGAACTACACCAATCCTATGGCTATGCTCACGGGATATATGCAACGTTTTACAAAAGTAAAGACCGTCGGTCTTTGCCACAGCGTACAAGTATGCGCAAAGGAACTTTTAGAAGGCGTAGGAATGGAAGAATACGTAGATAATTGCGTTACACGTATTGCAGGTATCAATCATATGGCTTGGCTTCTTGATATAACCACTAAAGACGGCAAAGACCTTTACCCCGAAATCAAACGTCGCGCCATAGAAAAGAATGCCACCGAAAAACACCCCGATATGGTAAGATTTGAATACGTTAGAAGACTTGGCTATTATTGCACGGAGTCCAGCGAACACAACGCGGAATACAATCCTTTCTTTATAAAGTCCAAGTATCCCAACCTTATCGACGACTACAATATCCCACTTGACGAATATCCAAGAAGATGCGTGGAGCAAATCAAAAAATGGAACGACCAAAAACAACAACTTCTCTCCGACGTCGAAAATCTTGAACACAAGAGAAGTCGTGAATACGCATCATACATTATGGAAGCAATCGTTTGCGACAAGCCTTACAAAATCGGTGGCAACGTAATCAACAACGGACTTATAGAAAATCTCCCTTCTGACGCTTGCGTAGAAGTCCCCTGCCTTGTAGATGGAAGCGGTATTACACCCTGCCACGTAGGAAAACTTCCCACCCAACTTGCCGCTATGAATACGTCCAATATTTCTACCCAACTTCTCACCATAGAAGCCGCGGTAGAAAAGTCCAAACAAAAGATATATCAATCCGCTATGATGGACCCCCACACCTCCGCCGAACTCTCTTTAGACGACATAGTTTCTATGTGCGACGACCTAATAAAAGCCCACGGAGATTATTTGCCCAAATACAATTAATCCCCTCCCTTTTATAATTTTATATTTAGCAATTTACCTTTCTCATACCCAAATACACAAAAAGAACTTGGTATTCCAAGTTCTTTTTGCGTTTTACCCTGTTTTTTAAAAAATTTGCTATTTTTCTTCGTCTTTCAATAAATAATCGAGTACTTTTGTGGGGGTGTTTAAAAATTTTCTCGTTATGATAAAGTGGTCGGTTTCTTCATACGAAACCTTTTTAATTTCGTCTTTCATTAGTTGATATATTTCCGCGTTCGGCATCGTTATAAGCATAGGCGAGTGCGTGGAAATTATAAATTGACAACCGTTTTTTACTAATCTATCAAGATAACACATCATTTTCATAATGCCGTTTGGCGACAACGCTGCTTCAGGCTCGTCCAAAATATAAAGCCCGTTGGGGCGGAAATCACTTATCGTTTCTAAAAAACTTTCCCCGTGCGACATATTGTGCAAACTTCCAAAATTCTCTTTATTGCTACTTAAATGATTGTAATAATCGTTATCGGTGTTGCGCTCCACGTCTAAATAATCTAAATAAGAGATCGCGTTATAAAAACTTTCCGCGCGTAAAAAATATCCGCTCTTTGCGAAATTACAAGTTTTTATAAGGGTTAGATAATCACATAACTTAGAGTGCGTGCTCTTTGTGTGAAAATTATAGTTTTTTGTTCCGCCTTCGGGGTTAAAACCAAACCCTACGGCTATCCCTTCTATCAGCGTGGACTTTCCTATACCGTTCTCCCCCACGAAAAAGGTTATCGGTTTGTTGAAAGTCAGTTCTTCCATTTTGCTCAAATTTTTTATCACGGGCAAGCCGCTTAAATAATTGCTCTTTGGAATCTCTCTTTTGATTTTAATACCTGATATGTAAATTTTTTCGTTCATAATCCTGCCGTCTACTCCAACTTTTCTCTACTAACATTTTACCATCTCTTCATTTGACTATGTGTCTTGATTTTTGGACAAGTTTTGTGTTTTTCAATTTTTTCATAATAAAAAAAGAACTTGGATTTCCAAGTTCTTTTTACGTCTTTTTTGCCATCTATTTTTGCGCTTTTTTTTGTTTAATCTTTTTTTATAAACTTACATTTGGGATAATTTGAACATCCCAAAAATTCACCGTACTTACCATTCTTTAAAACAAGCTTTCCTCCACAGCGCGGGCAAATTCCGCGTTTCAAATTTCGTTGCTGCTCCCTAATATTTTGCACATGTTCTTTAGTGGAGATATCCGATTTGTTTGATAATAATAAATTGTAAGCGGCTTGCATTTGTTCAACTGTTAAAACCTTTTCGCCCGATTGCAACGTGGCTCTTAACGCTGATAAAGGAATAACTCCACTAGCATCAATATTATAAGTATTATTTTGAACAAACACTACTAGAGAGTAAACCGGCAACTTACCGACAATTTTTTTGACGTTATAAACATGAGTTGCATTTTGTTTCAACGGATTATATAGCTTATTTTTTACATTGCCATAAGCCAATACCTGTGTCCATTCACGTTGACTTTCAGAACCATATATTTCACCAGAATAGTTCTTTGTTTCTATAACAAATATTCCACGTGGATTTATAACAAT